>CALCGO010000045.1 GCA_937901055.1 uncultured Rhodobacterales bacterium | reverse complement strand
CCGTACGTACGGTTCTGTGAGAGGGATGAGGCGGTGACGCCTCACCCTACTCGATGTTTGCCCTGCGAAGCAGGCAAACCCGGCCTTCTGAAAGAAGAAGGTATCACCCCGATCGAGGGGAAGATAATCCGAATGGCAAGGGCGCTACTGGTAACGGTAGGGTCTGAAGGCAGCCATAGGAAGTAAGCGACACATAACGCAAGTGAACCTAAGCGGCACAACAGGGGCGGCAAGCCTGCGAAATAGGGTGAAGTCCGATACTCGGTCAGACCTGTGGTGTGTTGTAGGATGGAGTTGCTTACAGGGGGCTTGTAGTAACGGGGGAAGCCTTACACCGCACCTTGGCCGGTACGGCAAGGCTCTGGAAACAAGAGGAAGCTCAAGTTTCGGGAGGGTGCGAGGTGGCAGATGAGCCCGTAGTAGTGATGAAGTTCCGGCCAGAGAAGCCTGGTAACAGCGTGGAGGAGAAAACCGGAATGACCACAGGCGGAGGTCCAGTGGGCTTAGGATGGTCAAAAGCTGTCTTAAGATGCGAAGGGGTGAAGTAAACAACCAAGTATTATTGAGAAGGGGAGTTGCCATAGAGGGATGCACAAACTATTCAACGGGATAGGGTCTTCCTGTCTGGGGTGTCGGGGACGAGGCTACTGGATAGAGAAACTGCATCAAGGGAGTAAGGCGCGAAGGTGAGGCAGATTGCCATAGAGCTAGCACCCCGAACCAAGTGTTTGAAACAGACCGCCACTAGGGCAGAGCAATCTGGATTGATAATCGCAGAAACAGGCAGAGCATGAGGAAATACTACAGCCTATATGGACGGCTGCTATCGAAGCAGGCGCTGTACGAAGGGTTCAAACATGTCAGACGCAACAAGGGCGCGGCCGGGATTGATGGGCAGAGCCTGAGTGAGTTTGAGATGGGCTTGGACGCTGAGCTGACATGCCTGCTGCTCGAACTGAGGGAAAAGCGCTATCGTGCGCAACCAGTGAAGCGGGTGACGATCCCCAAGGATGGGGGCGGTGAGCGCAAGCTGGGGATACCCACGGTACGAGACCGCGTAGTACAACAAGCGTTGCGCAACATACTGGAACCGATTTTCGATGTGGATTTTCATCCATCAAGCTACGGCTATCGGAAAGGGCGTGGCTGCCATCATGCGATCAGTAAAGCGAGTGAGTTTATTCGCCGCTATGGCCGGCAGTGGGTGGTCGACATGGATCTGTCCAAATGCTTCGACACCCTGGATCACGACCTCATCATTGAACAATTTCGAAACAAGGTGACGGATGGCAGCATTCTTGTGCTGCTGCGTCAGTTTCTCGAAAGCGGCGTGATGATAGGAGAACAGTATGAGGCCACCGAGCTGGGTAGCCCACAAGGCGGCGTGATCAGCCCCCTGATAGCCAATGTCTATCTGGACCGGTTTGATCAATGGATGAAAAGTCGGGGTCATCGAATCGTCCGCTATGCGGACGATATCCTGGTCCTGTGCAGTTCAGAAGCTGGCGCGAGGAATGCACTTGAGGTGGTCAAAGGTTATCTGGAAGGAGAGCTGAAGCTAAAGGTAAATGCAGAAAAGACCCATATCGCTCATAGCGATGAGGGGGTAAAATTTCTGGGGGTGGAAGTGCACACGAACTACACCCGTATCCAGGAAAAGAAACTGCGTGCACTTAAGGCCAAGGTCAAGGAAATCACGCGGCGCAATCAGGGCCGGAACCTTGCTGGAGTTATCAGTGAGTTAAACCCGGTGCTGCGAGGGTTCGTGAGTTACTTCAAGATAGCTAATTGCAAGCGAGAGCTGAAGAGTCTAATGGGGTGGGTGCGGAGACGACTACGTTGCATCCAACTGAAGCAGTGGAAGACGCCGAAGCGGCTGCATCGCAGGTTGAAGCAGCTAGGTTACAAGCCACCGTTTAAGTTGATTAATATGCGTAGTTGGCATAACGCAGCCAGTCCGCAAGCTAGCTTTGCCATGCCGAACCGCTGGTTTCATGAAGAAATGAAATTAGTGGACATGGCCAGTACTCAAACAGGTGTTTCTGTCTCGGTCATCTGAGATAGTTGTTTGCAGGAGCCGTATACGAGGCCCGTACGTACGGTTCTGTGAGAGGGATGAGGCGGTGACGCCTCACCCTACTCGATATTAAAAAAATAGCATTTAATTACAGTCGGTTACATGTTTTTTTGGTAAGTCTTTTGTTTACTATGTGATATTTTCGAAATTCCATCCCATTAATCCTTCTCTAATCGATGCAATGGTGTCGCACAAAAGCCGCTCTCTTATCCAACACTAATCGCCACCAGATTAGAGCGTAGTGGTTATTTTCTGCATTCCACAATTTGACAGAGCAATGTGACTCGTCATCCTATCGATGGCGGTTCTGTTTGTGCTGTGATATTTTGA
>CALCGO010000044.1 GCA_937901055.1 uncultured Rhodobacterales bacterium | reverse complement strand
GATCGCCACCCCGTTTCAGCGCATGCGGTTGCCAGCCGGATCATAGGGCTGCCTTTCGATTATCTTGGCGGGCCGACGTTCGCCCACGACATCCACGATGACTTTAGTCCCTAACTTGGCGTGTCTCGTGTCGACCAACGCCATTGCCAGGCTCTTCTGCGCCCGGTAGCCGTATCCGCCGGATGTGGTCATTCCGATGACTTCGTTGCCGAGGCGAACGGGCTCGTGACCCGCCGCATCGGCATCGCACGCATCTATTTCAAGCATGCAAAGAACCCGCTTTGGCGCAGGGGTGCTCTGGGCCGCCGCCTTACCGATGAAGTCGCCCTTGTCCCAAGCGATCCAGCGGTCAAGGCCTGTCATTGCTGGGGTGTATTCCTGGGTAAACTCGCCGTTCCAGACCCCGATACCTTTTTCAAGGCGAAGCGATCCAGCGGCCCGGAAGCCTACTTCGCGTATGCCGTGCACAGAACCCGCTTCGAGCAGGAGCTGTCTCAAACCGGCGTGTTCCGTGGCCATGCAATTTAGCTCAAACGCCAGTTCACCCGAAAGTGACAGACGCCCCACCTTGATCCGGGACAGTCCGAGATCGAGTGTCTTGCACTGCATCATCTTGAGTTGCGAGACATCGGTATGCGTCAGCTTCTGAAGAACATCTCGCGCTTTGGGACCCTGCAAAGAAAAGCCGCCATAACTGTCAGAGATGTCGCGTATGACAACGTCATCTGATGCGTGCAGCCGGAACCATCGCATGTGAAAGGCCCTGAGATAGTAACTCCCCATCAACCAATGGGTACCGTCACCCCAGTTGAAACAGGTCAGATCACCCCTGAGACGGCCATCTTCGGCCAGCATCGGGGCTAGGCGGACTTTACCGGGTTCTGGTAGACGACAGGCCAGAAGCTTGTCGAGATACGCTTCGGCACCTGGCCCCGACACTTCGAAGCGCGAAAATGCAGAGATATCTAGAAGGCCCACATCCGTCTCTACGGCCCGGCACTCTTCACCCACCAGATCGAAGGCGGCATTGCGCCACAGGGTTCCAGTCTCGTCGAAATCGGGGTCCGAGCAGAAGTAACTTGGTGCCTCCATGCCCCAGACCTGTGTCCAGCGGCAACCCGCGGCGGTCATGTCGGCATAGGCGCCGGGAACTCGCATTGGGCGTCCGGCCGGAAGTTCCTCATTCGGATAGGTCATCATGAACCGCCGCGCATAGAATTGGCCGGTGGTTTGTCGCACATATTCGCGGTTCGATTGATGTGACCCAAATCGCGCGACATCCATGGCATAGATGTCTTCTTCAGGTGCGCCATGGATCATCCACTCGGCCAGCGACTTTCCAACGCCGCCGCCCTGGCTGAAGCCCGCCATAACGCCGCAGGCCACCCAATAGCCGCGTGGACCTATCGGCCCTACCAGCGGATTGCCGTCGGGTGTGAAAGTAAATGCACCATTGACCCAGCGGCGGATGCCCGTCTCGGCAAGGGCCGGGTAGCGTTCGAACCCGATCTCAAGTTCCGGGGCGATGCGGTCAATGTCCTCCGGGATCAGATCCATGCCATAGTCCCAAGGCGCGCCGTCCATCTGCCAGTGTTTGTAGTTGCGCTCGTAAACCCCCAGGAGCATGCCGTTGCGTTCCTGCCGGGCATAGGTAAACCCGTCGAGATCGGCGATATTCGGTAATTCCTTTTCGTTTCGGGCCAAGGCCGGCATGGCTTCGGTGACCAAATAGTGATGCTCAAGAGGCATCACCGGCAAATCCACACCCGCCATCAGCCCGCACTGCTTAGCCCAAAGGCCGCCCGCATTTACCACATGTTCGGTGTGGATTGGGCCCATTTCCGTGATCACATCCCACGTCCCGTCGCCGCGTTGGCGCAAGTCCAGAACCCTGTTTCGGACGACCACGTCGGCACCGAACGTCTTGGCAGCCCCGGTATAGGCGTAGGTGACGCCATTGGGGTCGAGATATCCGACCTGAGAATCGTAAAGCGCGCCCTGAAGATCGTCGGTCCTCATGAACCCACCTGTCATGTCACGAACTTCATTCGGTGACATGAGCCGCGCAGTGTCGATGCCGATAACCTCAAATGTCGAGAGGCTCGCTTTCAGCATCTCCCAGCGGCGCGGGTCGGAGGCCAGCAGCAGGCCGCCGATATGGTGCCTGCCCACGTTCTGGCCGCTGATCTCCTCGATCTCGTCGTAGAGCTTGATCGTATAGGCCTGCAGCGCGGCAATGTTGGGGTCCGAGTTCAGGGCGAAATACCCTGCCGCGGCGTGCCAGGTGGAGCCTGCGGTCAGCTCGGCACGCTCAACCAGCAAGACATCCTTCCAGCCGAATTTTGCCAGGTGAAATAGAACGGAAGCGCCAACGATGCCGCCCCCGATAACGACTGCTTGATATGTATCTTTCATACTTTTGGTACCTTGAGAAGTTGGTGTGATTGGATCACGATAGGGTTTCGCTGCGGGGCAGCAGAAAGGGACTTATGGATTGAGAATCGACCCCCAGCCTTTGGTTTCTCGGTTTTGCGCGCACAGCTCATAGTTGGAAGACGGTTGGACCGTCAATGTGTTGCGTTCTTACTGGATTGCGCAGCGGTCGTCCGAACTGAGGACAATCGATCTCCATGATATCGTTGTCTTGCAAGGTGATACCGTCCGCAAAACTCAGCGTGGCCGTCCCAAAAACGTGCACATTCACGCGGCCTGGCTGGCGAAACAGTGGATACTTGAAGTGATGGTATTCAAGATTGCTCAAAGCATGGGTCATATTGTCCTCGCCTGAGACAAACGGCCTTTCCCATAGAACCTCGCCACCCCGGTAAATTCGGCTCATGCCCTGAACATCCGATGGCAGGTCGCCGACCAGAAGTTCTGGACCCAGTCCACACACACGTAGTTTCGAGTGCGAGAGGAACAGGTAGTTCTTCCGTTCCATAACATGGTCGGACAATTCATTGGCCAGCGCATAACCAAGGCGAAAAGGCTGCCCATTCTTACCGTTGAGGTAGATGCCCGCAATTTCGGGTTCTTCGCCCATGTCGTCGGCCCAATGGGGGCTTTCCATGACCTGGCCGCTGGAGCGCAAAATCGAACCATCGCCTTTCCAGAACCAGAGTGGTAACACGCCGTCTTGCTTCATTCCAAGCTCTGCAACCTCGCGG
>CALCGO010000043.1 GCA_937901055.1 uncultured Rhodobacterales bacterium | reverse complement strand
CTCGCTTTATTGGGTTTTCAAAGGCTTGATATTGGCGCGCCAACGCATCCTTCGTCTTGACGAGGTGATAGGCGAGGATGGTATTCGCCGTTGCGCCCTGATGTTTGAACATGACCTGATGCTAACCGAGGCCCACCGTCGGCGCCCGTTCCAAGGCTGGCGATATTTGACAAAAGCCGATGCCCCGAAGGACATCGGCCTTTATCGCGCTGATCAGGAAGAAATCCCCGGCGCTTTGCGGGCCGAGCTTTCCGCGCTTGGGGTGCTTTAGTTAAGCGATGCGGCTGCGCGACCGATGCGTACCGCGGCGTCTGCACCGATTGCTGTCAGTTCAGCGTTTTCGCCCAGTGTTGAGAAACTCATCATCTTGGCAGGGTCGATAAAACGCACAAGGCATTCGCCCTCGGCAGATTTTTCCACGGTTACATTGCAAGGCAGCATCATACCAACATCTGCACGGGCAGTCAGGGCTTTGTGGGCCAGAACCGGATTGCAGGCGCCCAAGATTGTGTAGGGGCGAAAATCCACGTCGATCTTGGTTTTCAGAACGTTGTCTACGTCGATACGGGTCAAAACGCCGAACCCTTCGGTTTTAAGCGCCTCGGTGACCTGTTCGATCACATCGTCAAAGTTTCCTTGAAGTGATACGTCTAGGCTGAAAGTTTCTGTCATTTATTTGCTCCTGAGGTTATTTGTTAACCCGTAGTTAATAATCTATCCGCTATCTTCAATGGCAGAAACCGGGGTGTGACAATGCCTGCCTCACTTTGAACACAGTTACTAAATACGTTGGTAACGTTCAGTATTTGGTTAGGCAGTTGAATCCCCTATTTATTTGGGAAGTATGCTATTATGCGGAACGCATTTTCTAATTTCATTTATTCTGAATCCGGCGCTGTTACCGTGGACTGGGTTGTGTTGACCGGGGCGATTGCTGGTATTGCTATTGCTGTCCCAACATTGGTTTTGCCGAACTTGCTGCCGGTCGCGTCTGGGGTGCAGCCAGCACTTGATGTGGCACCGGGGTTGGGCGCCAGTCTGATAACCGGGAACTAACAAACACCATATTGCCGCCGTAATACGGACATATTCTGTCCGTAAGTTGTTGGGCATCGTATAGGCTACATTTTTTAGTTCACGCCCGCTATTTGGGCATAGTAAATGGTAAATTGATATGCTTTTGGAAAAGCTTAAACGCCTTTGTCGCTCCGATTCTGGAGCAGTCACCGTAGATTTTGTCACTATCACCGCCGTAATCGTTGGGTTCGGTATGGGAATAATGCTGCTTGTGACGCCTGGTCTCGAAACCAGAACGTCGACCATAGAGCCCGTTATCCAATCTTCCGTGGGGTTGGGTGGACGGTTACTTGGCACCAGTGAGTAAACAAGCAATCGGAAAACGATCCTCTGCTTAAGTTAGGGTCGGGTGATGGTTTTCATGAAAATCGTGCGAGTTACGAATTTTCCGGTGCTATGCTAGCCAGATATCTTGACGAGCGACGGTTGCTCTTGCGAGCTACCGTCCAACAAGACGTAATGCCCGCTTTTTCAAGCGGCGTAGGTTTGTCGAGATGTTCGAAACTTTGAAGTTGTAATTTCCAACAACGAACTCCCGCTCCTTGGCTAAATCCATTTGGCGGGAAAGAATGCTGTAGATGATTTGATTATACCGCTCCCAATCCACATGGATTATCCCTGACAGATTTTCATACTCGGTCAAATACGGAACAGGGGTGCCGTCGATTTTGGCATAGTCCAATGTATCAAAGCTTACCCCGTAGGTTTCCTTTAGCCATATGTAATCGGTCGAGGCCTGCCGAATTTGATCTGCCAGCCCCTCACGCAAAACGGGTTTGCTAGAATCGGTGTATGCGGCTTCCATGCTCGCAATTTCAGACAACAGCTTGTGACTTTTGGGAAATGAAACGCGGTTTTCGGTTGGCCATACAGCCCGTCGCAAATTCACGGACATCTCCATCGCTTCGGCTGAAATCGATTCATTCTCTCTGGCCGAGGGAATTAACGAAGGATCAAGATAATCTGACAAGTACGAGGTTGTAAAATCTTTGACGATATCACCGCCGATCAACGTGCTGCGTTGGAAAGCTCTGATTCGTGCTTTTCGGCCGAATGCGGTTTCGATCAGCTCAATGTCATTTCGTATCACTTCGGCGGACGGTCGACGAACGACACCGGAATTTCGAGAGGATTGCTGCAATCTTGATACGTACAGGGCAGCGGGGTCCCTGACATAAACTATCGGCTGAATATCGTCCGAAAGTTCAGACAGCATTTCGTGAAATTTTCGTTGTTCTAGGCCGGTAGCATCACCAAAAAACATCTCGCTGCTTAACAGAAGGACGTCAGGCCTTTTACGTGCAACCTCGCGTTTGATTTTTTGCCATGATTGGTTCGCCAATTTCACCATTGCATCGTATCCACCACAATCGGCAATCAGATACGGCACGGTTTCCTCTTCGGGTTTGAACAAGGCTTGGAGTAGGTGGTGAGCCATCGTTGGCTTGACTATTTTAGGGTAAAGCACCCCATGCTGCATCAATACCTTCCGTTTGTTCGCCAACGCAAATTGAAGGGATGTAGTTCCGGTTTTCCCGTAACCGTAGTGAACTAGTATTTTCATCCGCTATTCCTGTATTCGCATGGGCAGTCTTTGAGCGTTAAACATGCTGTCGCTAACCTTGGCAGAAAATCTACCACTAAAAAAAGGCCTGGCAATTTATGCCGAGCCCTTTTCTTCAAGTCGTAGTTTTCAGTACTTGAAGGCTTTAGTCGGGTGAGCCATTGTTGCCCACCGTAAGCGCGATCAGAGCGATGACTAGAAGTGGAATTAACCACAAGCCGGAGCCACCCATAGATCCCGTTGATTCTTCCATCACTTCTGGAACAACCGGTGCAACATAAGCAACGGAACCAGCGAATGCGGCTCCACCTGCGACACAAAAAGCCAAGCCGGCGCGTATCACTCTAAACATATTAACTCCTAATTTGATAACGAATGTCTAATAGACTACTACAGAAAAAACCTGTCTACGTCAAGTCGTTGGAGCAAATGCCATGATATGCGTTGTAATATGCACTCGCGAACGCCCACAAATGCTTCATCGGTTGCTTTTTAGCTGCACGAAAATTGATCCGGACCAACGATCAAAGCTCTCATTCATTGTAGTTGAAAACGGCGAGGCTGCCGGCGCGCTTTCGGTTGTTAACGAATTTCAAACGCAGTTGGATATTTCTTACGTTAATGAAAAGAACTTGGGCATTGTGAATGCGCGCAACACGGCGGTTGAACATTTTCTTGCGTCGGGCGCGGCGTGGATGGCGTCATTTGATGACGATGAAATTGTTGCCCCGGGTTGGTTAACCGCAATGGCGAACGCGATTGATAGCTATCCCGAGTGCCGCGTTTTTGCTGGCCCGCAGATAAGAATTCCGCCCAAAACAGCCAGCATTTGGTTCCCTCAGAAAGTGCCCAAACCTATGGATACGGGTACAAAAAACTGGAACGCGTCGACCGCAAACGTCTTATTTCAAAGAAGCGTATTTGCGAAGGATGGCCTGCAAATGCGATTTGATCCCGGGTTCAATTTTTCGGGCGGCGAAGATACGCAACTATTCTATCGGCTCAAGGGTTTGGGCGTCGACATATTGTGGGTAAGCGACGCCAAATGCACCGAACCAACGATTGATGCACGCGGGACGTTTCGTGCGAAATCGGACCGCATCGTAATAAAGGCCCAGAACTGGGGTGACATTGTTCGGCAAAGGCGCGGTCGAACGGTGGGTGGGCTGCTTGTGGTCTGGTATCTTCTCGCGTCGGTACTGAATGTTTTCAGTTTCACAATCATAGGCATACCCGTTCTAATATTTAGCGAAACCAAAGGCATATATGTCCTGTCGCGCGCTTTGGAAAACGCCTTTCAGGCAATCGGGTACTTCAAGTCATTGTTTCTGAAGAGCGGTGAATATTATGCGCAAACTGACGGAAACTAATCGTCTAGCAAGCTGCGCCCGCTTACCGAATTACTGCCAATATCGAGATCGTATAAATCAAGTATTGTCGGGACGACATCAAAGGATGATCGGGTTCCGTAATCGCCGTTCTTTAAACTTGTGTGTTCCAAGGTCGCGAAACCAAACTCGCCTGTATGGCCGCCGGGTCTGCGATGGGGCACGGGGCCAATCGGGCCTGTGTCGGGGTGGTTGAATCCAACCGAGGCGTTTTTCCAAATTATTCTTAGGTCACATTGTGTGGAGTTTGCAGCCATCGGGTCGTCTATCACGGGTTGCTCAAAGCGTTCCACAACTGACTCGCCGGTTTTCATGTCCGTCAGCCCCGCTAGATCGTGTTTCAGCCTTTCAAGCACTTCATGATAATCTTTGAGCGCCACGATGCCTTGAGCTTCTCGGCCCTCAAGATTGATCCTAATTTGGCCCTCGTAATACGCAGGGATGGCGAAAGCCTCCATTTGGGGCCAAAACCGTTGATAATGAACCAGCGGCATCCACGATAAATTCTGTTTGGCGTCAAAGCGAACCGGACGCTCAAATGGGGATGCCTTCCCGTTTAACCTCAGTTGTTGGCGAAGCCTGTCAACGAGGCCGGCAAAACTATCGGGCGAGTTACGCCCCATCCTTGGCAAAATAGCCTGAGTCCAGTCTGTATCAGGATTCATCTTGCAACCATCGGACCGAACCCATTCCTTTTTTGGATGCAGGAACGGGCTGCCAAAAGCACGTTGGTGCAAAAATTCGGGAAGCAATATCATGCTGGGCACATCCGCATCGTTCGCACCCATTCCATGCATCGAAAATGTGACCAGCGTTGCATCGGGAAATTTCGCCGCGAGGTTAGCAAGCATTTTGTCTGTTTCGATATATAGCCCCTCAAGCCCTTTTCTGGCCGCATCACTCGACGGGGTGCCGTGCAGCGGATGGTTTTCATCCATGCCATACCAAAGCGCTTCAATGCCGGAATGCAGTTCGCTGGTAACCGCGATCGCGATTTCCCAGTCAGGGTAACGTTCAGAAAACAGCCACTCGATAATTTCCGAGCGCTTCTGTGCAGCAGCAACCAGATCCGTCGCCATCTGTTCGGTTTTCTTGGTCGAGGGCCAGACAAACCCGTAGATATGTTTGGTCGCGGGGTAATGACCAAAACGGCTATTTATTTCGTCAAGAAGCTCGGGAGGATTGGCATTGCGTTTTACGCCCGGATCATGGGCGCCCCAGTTTGACATACCGATAACCTCGGTATTATGGAGCGCTAGATACGGCACATCAAAGGTGACCAGCTTAACCGGCAAACCAACGGTAAAGGACCGCGATCTGGTATTGGATTGCTCCACCGAATAAGTGTCTGGGTTAAAGTCTATGGCGCTCCATTTTTTGTAAGAATCCGGGTCTTGGCCCGTACTGAAGTGTTCCCATGCAAGCCCCGTGCTTCTTGCGTCGCCGTGATCAAGGTGAAAAAATGCGGAATTCGAAAAGCATTTCGCCAGGTACGGCAGCTTGCCGTCTTTGATCATCTTGCGGGCAACGGTAATTTCGAAACCATCCAGCCCGACTGCAAGTACACGTTTTTTCATTTTATAATCTATCCTTTGACAATAGTTAAAGCAGCTTTCGCCTCGGCGACCCGACCACGTTCGCGCTGTAATTCGGTCAACGCGGGAACCCACAGAGACGGCCAAAATGTGGCCCTGCCGATTAGGATCGAGAGTATATACCGTGGTAGCAAGAGCCAGAAAAATGGCGTAGTTTTTTGACCCAGTAGGCGTACGCCGATTATGCCTGCTGCAAATTGATACGCTGAGAAATATTGAAACGTCTGGCGGTTCGGCGGCATCCAATGCACAACGTTTGCATCTGGCACCCAGACACCAACGTGGCCTTCGGCGCTTAACTTTTTGAACAACTCGGTCTCCTCGCCTCCGACGAGATTATCAGCGTTCTGGTTGCGGCCAAGGCCCTCGTTAAATCTAAAACCGCTGAGGGCATCGCGGCGAACGAGCATGTTTGCCCCGAAGGGAAATTCATTCAGATTTGGATTAAGCGCACGCTCACCTGTTCCCATGTTCAAAAGCGAATAAGTGCTGGGGTATTTTTTGACGACAAATCGAACCCACGATGGGGGCGCGCCCTCAAATCCCGACGATATCCTCCCGGCAAAATACGTTACATCAGGATGCTTTTCTAACGCCTCAACATAAGAAGCGATGAGCCCCTGTGTGATCTCGGTATCATCATCCAACCATAAAATCGCTTCGCCATTAGTGTCGGTCAAAGCCACGTTGCGCGCACGTGATAACCCGGGCAAAGACTCTACGATGAGGCGAAGCGGCAACTGTTCCATGAAGCTGTTTACGACCTCGGCCGTGTCGTCTTCACAACCGTTGGCTACAACAACAATTTCGATATTTTTGGACTGCGGGCTGACTTCTGTCTCCAGCGAACGCAATAACCGCCGCAGTGAGGCTGACCTGTTACTTGTGCACACTACGATCGAAATCTGCAAAAACACTATTCCCAAGTACATTACTCAAAACAATGGGAAACATCCCGTTTCATACGAAACGTATCGCAGTTTCCCAAATGTGGGAAGTCGTTTCTGAAACGGTCGCGGATCAAAGCCCGCCGAGCGTGTTACCCAACGCCCCGAATGGATGTCTCGTTGTTGAAGTCTTTCAAATCATTCCGTGAACGAAAGACCCCAATAGCCATGGAGCCCGTCGATATTAGGAAGAAAAAGGATATCCAAAGATATTGCCGGTCCAGCGCAAACCCGCTGTCGATTAGCAGTCCGGTCAAGCCGGGTCCGATGGCTGATCCAAGGACCATGACTGCGGCCGCTAGCGATTTAATCGCTCCCAAATATTTGGTGCCATAGAACTCTGCCCAAAACGCGTTGGGAAGGGTAGAGTTGGCGCCCGATGTGATGGCCAGAAACGCCAACCCCAGCGCAACCATTCCGGGGGTTTGCGCGAGCGAAAAACACGCGAAAGCGAAAACCATCGGGATCTGGTAAAACGGCAAAAGGCGCGCAGACCCGAGCCGGTCTAGTACGATACCGGAAACGAACATCACGATGACCGACAAAATCGAGTAGATCGGGAAGAAGGAAACCAGTTGCAGGTGCTCTAACCCCTTGATTTCCGCGAAATGCGCCTGCTGGAAAAAGAACGCGGTACTAAACGCGCTTGGCCCCAGAAGGGCAGGGATCATAAACCAGAATAGGGGGTGCTTAAGCATATTCCTTCTGGTCCAATGGCGATCTTTCATGCCTAGAGAAAAGGATTCATGCGCCATGGATTGCGGTGTCCGCTCCTTGTGCAAAAGAAGCAACAGAACCGGTATCGCGACAATCAGGATAGCGAAACTGGCAACCCACAAGCTGCGCCACGAATAGAACGACATCAGAAACACGAAGCTGATCGGCAAGAATGTCTCGCCGATCGAGAAACCAAGCGAGGAAATTGATAAGGCGCGGCCTCTTCCCGCGACGAACCATCTGGACATGGCGACGACCGACAGATGGGAACTCATTCCTTGCCCAAGTAACCGCAACGCAAATATTATGAACGGAAGGGCCGCGACGGATGGCACAGACGCCATTGTGAGGCACGCCAAACCTAACAAGAGAAACACGACGACCCCGATACTTCGTGTCCTGAATATATCGGTCAACGTGCCCGCCCAGATCATGACGAGCGCCGACGCCGTTGTCCCTAGCGAATATATTCCGCCCCACATGGCGTGGGTCAACCCGAATTCGGTTCGAATATGATCGGAGAATATCGAGATGAAAAACGTTTGCCCAAAACTGGACATGAAAGCGAGCAAAGCGCCAGCAGCGAGCCAACGGGTGTTTTGGCGGAAAAACGCAAGCAAGGACATCGGTGTCGAACTCTCTTTCAGGGCGGCTTGGATCGGTACGATCTTGCTGGTTTTGGAACTACTAATGATACGATCCAATTAGTTGGTCAATCAATTGCGGGTAGCCGTTAAATATTATCGGCAACATGTGAGGTCACAGATGCGTTTATTCACCTGATGGTTCAACCGATTATCGCCAATGCCTTTCTCTCCGATCCTTTAGCCAGCGGCCAAGGTTTCTTACCTCGGTTTTTAATCACGTACCCACAAAGCGAAATCGGTAATCGGTTTCAAAAAAACATGACAAGTAACCCGCTTGCACTGCATGCGTTCTCTTCGAAGTTAAAGCAAATACTCGACCGTGAGATGCCAACGGACAAAGACGGTAGAACCCTAAAACCACGTCTTCTCAGCCTTTCGCCAGAAGCAAGACAATTACTGTCCGAATACTCTGATGTGATCGAGCAAGAACAAGGTGGAAACGGCAGCCTATCCGCCATTACGGCTTATGCCTCGAAAAGTATGGAACAACCCACCATTCATCTCGTATCGAAGCTAGTCGAATAAACGACTTGTCTATTTCTAGGCAAGCGGCAATCAACGGCAACGCAAGTGGCATTTTTGAGCTAGGTGGCCCCGACATTGAGACATTCCGCGGACTAATGCAGCGGATGTTATCGGTAGTGCGCCGCAAGCGAATTCTGTTCAATATTCCTTTTGGAATTGCAAACATTAGCGCTTTGTTTATTGAGCTTGCGCACAAGGCCTCACTAGGGATTATGCCGTTAATGCTGACCCGTGACCAGGTCAAATCACTGCGTCTTGATAATGTTGTTTCGCCGGGCGCTAAAACACTGGCTGATCTGGGTGTGGATGCAACGGCAATGGAAGCCGTGCTTGATACATATCTTTATCGGTTTCGGCCGCAAAAGTAATATACTGAGCTGACCACGTTAGCCAAAACCTCCGCGGTTACACGGCTGACAGGTTAGTCAATAGATCCGGTTTCGAGTAAATATTTGACGAGTATGTTGAGTATTTTTCTGATTGCAACAGCCAGAACGCCTTTTGCATATCCATTGTTTTGTCAATTTCTTTCGCTGAATCCAACCACCTACAGCATTGGTTTCAAGCCGAAATAATTATTACATTTCTTGCCATCTACGTTTTTCATCAAATAATTTGCAATAATATCAACAATATAAATTTATGTTAAATAATGATCCGATTCTGATTTCAGCCCGTATCTATATTACTGAACCAATGAACCGTATTGGGCGTACAATCATTTGAATGTTGCCCAAAATGTTTCTAGTTCGTCAAAAATATTGCAGGGATTGCCTATAAATGCGTTTAATAAAGATGAAGTCCATAAAGTGCTGTAAATTGAGGAGTGATATTTGGTCAGCCACCGC
>CALCGO010000042.1 GCA_937901055.1 uncultured Rhodobacterales bacterium | reverse complement strand
CACGTTACCAAATATTCCCAACGTTGGGAATCCTCAAGTTATGCTGAGGTCTCAAATACGCGTTTCGGCATGCTTTTGTATGCAGAAAGTCGATCAAACTTGATTGATATCAATTGGTGCGGCTCTCAGATGATTTAGGCTTCGAATCAACGAGCAATCTATTCGAGTCCTTCTATGACGCTGCACAAACGGACATCCAAAAAACAACCATGTCGAAACACCCGTTTCGACATGCGTTGGGTCTTGTCTATTGTGCTGTCTCTCGCAGTAATCTGGGCGCAATCTGCTCCGGTTATGGCAGGTCATGGCCCGAGCGGGTCAGCAAACTGGGTAGAAATTTGCGCTGATGGCGGAAGCTATTTCATTCAAGTTGGCGAAGATGGCCAAAAACAAAAACCAGAATGTGCTTGCTGCGATTTCTGTTTGCTTCCGTCGGTCGACACCCCAGATGCCCACTCGGCGCTATTAGAAACCTCAGTGTTATCTGATTTTACAACCATTTCCTATTCAACCGATCTGTCGGCATTGCCTGACAGCCCTGAACAATATTGGTCTGCTTGTCGCGGACCCCCAATTGCGAGCGTAGAAAATAACATGACTACTCCTATCTCTTTGTTCAGCAAAGAGTCTGCCGACGTCAGTTTAAACACATGGGTCATATCATGCGTTTAAACAGAAAAATCGGCCAACGATCCCCGCATCTTATTCGTATTATTGCGGCTATCTATGTAGCACTTTTCGCGCTGAGTGGCGCGCAGGCACAGACCCCGCCGGTGCTATTGAAGTTCATTGCAGAAATCCCGGCCAACGAATTCATCGAAGGTGCTACCGCATATGGCAGTGTTCTTGATGATATCCCCGTGGTTCCCGTATTGAGCGGCTCGAAGGTACTCGGGCATGCATATATCACGTCGGATTTCGTCAGCACCACCGGTTATTCTGGTAAACCGATCCATGTTATGGTCGCGATCGATAATGATGGAAAGTTGCTGCGAGCCGAGTTGGTGAAGCACTCCGAACCAATCGTTCTAATTGGTATCCCTGATCGAAAAATCAAAGCGCTGACAGCCAGCTATTCTGGCCTGGATATCGTTGCCGAAGCGGCAGCGGGTGGGTCAGGCCATGATCTGGATATCATTTCGGGCGCTACCGTGACGATCATGATCATTGACGATTCTGTCGTTCGTTCCAGTATCAAAGTCGCGCGGGTGCTCGGACTTGGCGGATTGAATAACGATGCTGCTAATGCCGGCCCAACACATATCTTGAACATGGATGAGCAGGGTATCAACGACTGGTCCACAATGGCAGGGGACGGCACGGTACGCAGGATGACGCTGGACGTCGGCCAGATAAACGAGGCGTTTGCGGCGACAGGTGACGAGCGCGTCTTCAAGCACGTTGAAGCAGGCGAGCCTGACGACCTCTATATTGATATGCATACTGCACTGGTTTCCGCGCCGAGCATCGGGCTAAGCCTGATGGGCGAGGCTGAATATGGCAATCTGGTCGATTGGCTCGAAGAGGGCGAACAAGCGATCCTTCTAATGGGGCGCGGGGCATACTCTTACAAAGGTTCGGGATATGTACGTGGCGGTATTTTTGATCGAATCCAACTTATCCAAGGAGATATTTCGGTCCGGTTCCATGATCGCCAACAGCGCCGCTTAGGAGATTTGGCCGCCGGCGGTGCGCCAACGTTTGCCGAAACCGACGTGTTCAAGATCCCAGCCAATGCGGAGTTTGACCCAACAAAGCCGTGGCGCATTCAACTATTGGCGCAACGGGTTGTTGGGCCGGTTGAGAAGACATTCCTGACCTTTGATCTGGGCTACAACATCCCAGAACGTTATCTAACCGCTCTAGCACCTGTTGCGCCAATAATCGTGGTAGAATCTGATGAAGATGCCGCTGCCCGCGCTGCGCTATGGCAGCGCATCTGGAAAAGCAAGACGCTTGAAATTGGGCTGCTGATTGGCATGTTAAGCGTGTTGACCGTTGTGTTTTTCTTCCAGTTCCAAGCGACACGACATGCCCGCGCTTTCTATTGGTTCCGCATGGGTTTTCTGGTGGTGACGTTGATATTCCTTGGCTGGAACCAGAACGCGCAGCTTTCGGTCGTTAACCTGATGGCGCTTAGCGGGTCCTTGTCCACCGGCTTTAGCTGGGATGCGTTCTTGATGGATCCACTGGTGTTTATTCTGTGGGTGTCGGTGGCTGTTACCCTGCTGTTCTGGGGCCGTGGTGGATATTGCGGATGGCTGTGCCCATTCGGTGCTCTACAAGAAATTACCAACCAGATCGCCCGGTTCTTCAAAGTCCCGCAATGGACGCTGCCGTGGGGATTACATGAACGTCTTTGGCCGCTGAAGTATATGATTTTCCTAGGCCTGTTTGGCTTGTCGATTGTCTCCATACCACTGGCCGAGCATTACGCAGAAGTCGAGCCGTTCAAAACAGCAATTATCCTGAAGTTCGCGCGTGGATGGCCTTTTGTTCTATTCGCAACCGTAATTCTGGGCATCGGCCTGTTCGTGGAGCGGTTCTACTGCCGTTACCTTTGCCCACTCGGCGCTGCACTTGCGATCCCCGGCCGTATCCGCATGTTTGATTGGTTGAAACGCTACAAAGAATGCGGATCACCTTGCCAGACCTGCGCCAATGAATGCTTCGTTCAGGCGATCCACCCAACCGGTGAGATCAACCCGAATGAATGTCTGTCCTGCCTGCACTGTCAGGTGCTTTATCAGGACCACTCGAAATGCCCCGTTGTCATCAAAGGTGACAAACGACGGGCGAAGATGGTTAGCAGTGCTGATGCACTCGACCGTCTCGTTAATCACCCTAATCAAAAACCAACCAAGGAGATTTAAGATGTCTGAAGACATTAAAATCAAGAACGGGATGTCGCGCCGCGATGTTCTGACGGGCCCCGGAAAAGGTGCTCTTCTTGCCGGCACAATCGCCGCCGTAGGTGGAAGCGCATCGTTGATGGCTTCTCCTGCTGCTGCATCTGCCAAAAATGAAGTCGCTCCAGGTGAACTCGACGACTACTACGGTTTCTGGTCTTCAGGCCAGGCGGGCGAATTGCGTATTTTGGGCATTCCGTCCATGCGTGAACTTATGCGCGTACCTGTGTTCAACCGTTGCTCGGCCACTGGCTGGGGCAGCACGAATGAGTCCATCAAAATTATGCGCGATGGCATGATGGATGAAACCAAAGACTTCCTGGCCCTTTCCGGCGACGAAGTTTACGACAACGGTGACCTTCACCACCCACATATGTCCTTCACAGATGGTACATATGACGGCCGTTACCTGTTCATGAACGATAAGGCCAACACTCGTGTTGCCCGCGTTGATTGTAAATTCATGAAATGCGACAAGATGATCGAGATCCCGAACGCTTCGGACATCCACGGTCTACG
>CALCGO010000041.1 GCA_937901055.1 uncultured Rhodobacterales bacterium | reverse complement strand
ATGTGGCAATCCCTGCGCAACGGATTTGGTCCGGCATGGGCATCCTTGAAACAGTATTGGCGGCTGAATCTGGCACTACTAGCCTCGATCTATGCCTTTGCGCAGTTGGTCGTAATCATCTCGGAAACCGCTTTGTTCATCATCTTGGGCGTCGGTATTACCGTCTTTGTGAGCCTGCAAATCATTGGATGGATACCTTACATCCCCACGCGTCTTGCAACAAAAATACAGACGCCAGTGGGCGTTGTAGCCGGATTTTTTGGTGGATTGTCAGGCGTTTGGGGGCCGCCAATACTACTCTACCTGCTATCCCAGAAGACTCCGAAAACGGAGATGGTCCGCATTCAGGGAATATCATTCCTTGTTGGCGCCATCGTGTTAACGGGCGCGCATTTTCAATCGGGCTTACTAAACGGCGTCACAGCACCGCTGTCAGCGTGGCTGATAGTTCCGGCTGTTGTCGGCATGGCAATCGGATTTCAAGTGCAGGACAAGCTTGATCAAGAAAAGTTTCGTAAGATAACTTTGATGGTGTTGGCGCTTGCAGGGCTAAACCTGCTGCGGCGCGGGTTATTCGGTTAAAACCGCACCCGAACGCCGTTCATCACCTGCGGCTTCGAATCCCTTCGAAGTTCCGCGAACGGCATGGACTCCGCCGAAGAACATGGATTGTTTTGGCCAAGGATTGGCACTTGGAAATTCCGTGAGCAAAGATTCGCGCCGCTCCTCGGTTCCGGTGTCTTCGAAATCCAGAATCTGTGGCGTGTCATCAATGTGCATGCGTGGCGCATGAACAGCGTCTTCCAGTGCGGATCCTCCGTCGATCAGTTTCAACGCGACCTGCGCCAAAGCTGAACGAATCCGGTTCGATCCGCCAGATCCCATCATCGTCAGTGCCTCGTTATCACGCAGCGCCATGGGGCACATCATCGAGGCCAACCGCGTATCTTCGTGCCACGAATTCACACCGTCAGGTACCAGATCATCTTCGCCCAGCATGTTGTTGGCCATGATCCCTGTGCCCGGAACGATCAACCCACAACCCTCGCCGTTCGACAGCGTAAACGCCGCGCCCATGCCGTTTTGGTCAATCACGGAAATATGGGTGGTGCCCCGCGTCGCCGCTTGATGCGCGCTCAGTGTTTTTTGAAGGCTACCAACCATCGCTGGGTCCAGCAAAATTTTCTGACCATTCGCTGGATGGTGATCGAGATCGGTTTCCTTGCGGATACGCGCCACCTCGTAAAGACACCGCGCGAGTAAACGTTCATCGAACTTCGCCGGTAAAGCCTGCAACGCCAGCGCTATTTGAACCCCGCCGAGGCTTGGCGCAGGATTCAAATCGACCTCCACTCCACCTCGCGTGAAGGCTAATGGTTTGCGGCCAATAGGGTGATAGGACTGCAAATCGTCAGCCGTCAGGTGCCCGCCTTCCAATGACAACAACGCCTGCGCCACCTCGCCTTCCTGAAAGAAACGCGGTCCTTCGAGTGCCATAACCTCTAACACATCACCCATATCCGGGTTCGTTAGGATATCACCCTCGCCCAGCAACTTTCCGCTCGGGGCATACAACGCCCGTGCGCCGTCAGATGCCATGAAAATCGTCTCGACATACCCCAGCACCTCGGCTTGAAACGCGGTGATCAGAGTGCCGGTGCGGGCGGCTTCGATTGCTGGCGCGGCGAGTTCTGCCATCGGGATGCGGCCAAACTGGCTGTGTGCTTCGAACAAGCCGGGGACTAGGCCGGGCGTGCCAATCGTTCCTGCGCCGCAATGGAATGTTTGCTTGCTTTGCCCAAAATCCACCTCGATTTCGCGGATGTCTGTATCGGCAAGGCTTCTTTTGCGTCTTGGTGTCTGAATGAACGCGTCGAGGATTTGCACTTGCTTGTTTGGTGGCGAAACCATCAAAAAACCACCCGCCAGCGGTGAGGCCAGTACCGGTTCCGCAATACACGCCATCAACGCGCCTGCAATCGCCGCGTCCACAGCCGTGCCCCCCGCACGCAGAACCTCGGCGGCGGTTTGGGTGGTCAGATGATGACCGGATGCAACGGCGAAGTTTCCCATGGTATTCCTAAACGAAAAGACGCCGCCCATCTCGGAGCGGCGCCTGTGTTTTGTCAAGCTAAGTGTTACTGCGCTTTGATCGCAGCGGCCAAAACTTCTTCGTCAACAAATGGTTCGTATTGTGTGAAGTTGTCCGCAAACATGTTGGCCAGTTTACCAGCCTGCACATCATATGCTGCGCCATCTTCCCACGTTCGGCGCGGGTCCAGCAGAACCATCGCCACACCTTTGACCGATACCGGAACATCGAAACCGAAGTTCTTGTCGGTGCGGAATTCACGGTCTTTCAAGCCACCAGACAATGCTGCTGTCAACAACGCACGGGTTGCGCGAATTGGCATACGGGAACCACCGTGACCTTTCGGACCACCTGTCCAACCTGTGTTAACCAACCAGCAGGTCGCACCTGTTTCAGCAATCTTCTGGCGAAGAAGGTTGCCGTAAACTTCGGGGCGACGCGGCATGAATGGCGCGCCAAAACATGTAGAAAACGTCGGGATAGGTTCAACCACACCTTTTTCCGTACCCGGAACCTTTGCCGTAAACCCGGAAAGGAAGTGGTACATCGCCTGTGCCGGTGAAAGCCGCGAGATCGGAGGTAGAACCCCAAACGCATCGCACGTCAGCATGATGATGTTTTGCGGCACGCCACCACGCGAGGTTTTCGACGCATTGTCGATATAGTCCAACGGGTACGCACAACGCATATTCGGCGTCAGGCTGTCGTCAGAGAAATCCAGTTCTTTGGTATACGGATCATAGACCATGTTCTCGATCACTGTCGTAAACTTGGATGTGGTAGAGAAAATTTCTGGCTCGGCCTCGGCACTAAGGTTGATGGTTTTAGCGTAACAACCGCCCTCGAAGTTAAAAATACCCTCGTCGGACCAACCATGCTCGTCATCACCGATCAACACGCGGTCGGGGTCGGCAGACAAGGTCGTTTTACCTGTACCCGACAGGCCAAAGAATACGGCACTGTCATTCGGGAAGTCAGGCGCGTGGTTAGCGGAACAATGCATCGGCATCACGCCTTTTGCGGGCAACAGGTAGTTTAGTATCGAGAATACCGATTTCTTGTTTTCGCCAGCGTAAGACGTGCCACCGATCAGAACCAGTTTCTGCTCGAATGAAATCGCGATCACTGTTTCGGAGCGACAACCGTGACGGTCAGGGTCAGCCTTGAAGCTAGGGCAGTTGATGATCGTGAACTCTGGCAGGAATGTTTCCAGCTCGCTCATATCAGGGCGGCGCAGCATATGGCGGATGAACAAACCATGCCATGCCAGCTCGGTTACCACGCGTACGTTCAGGCGGTGCGCCGGATCGGCTCCACCAAACAGATCGTTAACGTAAACCTCGCCACCTTTCAGGTGCGCCAACATGTCGGCATGCAAAACGTCGAACGCTGCCGCTTCCATAGGTTTGTTGTTTTCCCACCAAATGGTGTCCTCAACGGATGGTTCGCGAACAACGAACTTATCGTTGGGCGAGCGACCGGTGTGCTTGCCGGTGGAAACTAAAAAAGTCCCGCCGTTTCCGATCTCGCCTTCTCCGTTGGCGATGGCGGCCTGCATTAGCGCCGCCTCCAGTAAATTGTAGTGAACTGTGCCGACATCTGGAATGCCAGTCTTCCCTAACGTCTGGGTCGGGTTGACCTTGCCTGTTTCCATTGATGTGCGCTCCTTAAACATGTTGAGGGGTCTATGCGTGCCATGACAAACCCCCCTTAACAGAGAGATTACCGCAAAACCGGGAGGGCCAATCCCGACAACAAATTCGACAGTCTGCCGATTCCATCGTGCAGCAAAGAAGACCCTCCCTATAACATGACAATTTTGTGAATCCATGCGGATTTTGTCGCAGTGCACAAATTAGCGAAAATAAGTAATTGAAACAGATGGGTTGCAACGTTGGCCCGCTTCCGCGATTATGTAAGCATCCAATAGTTACGGGGGCACATAATGGCTAGAATAGTATTGGTAGACGACGATCGAAATATCCTGACATCGGTTTCAATTGCACTGGAATCCGAAGGCTACGAGGTCATCACATTCACGGACGGCGTCAGCGCGCTTTCTTCGCTTTTGAACGACGAACCGGACTTGGGTGTTTTTGACATCAAAATGCCGCGCATGGACGGCATGGAGTTGCTGCGCCGATTGCGCAAAACTTCGGAAATGCCGGTAATTTTCCTAACCTCGAAAGATGACGAGATCGACGAGGTTCTCGGTCTGCGAATGGGGGCCGACGATTATATGCGCAAACCGTTTTCGCAACGTCTTCTGATCGAACGCATCAAAGCCATTTTGCGCCGCAACGAAGCGTCGGAAGACAACGGTGCACAACGCGCGCCCGAGGACAGTTACTTTGCACGCGGATGTTTGCAAATGGATCCCTTGCGCCACAAGGTTGTCTGGAAGGACGTCGATGTTTCCCTGACAGTCACCGAATTCCTGCTATTACAATCGCTGGCAATCAGTCCGGGCGTGGTCAAAAGCCGCGATCAATTGATGGATGTTGCCTACGACGACCAAGTTTACGTGGACGACCGCACCATCGACAGCCACATCAAACGTCTTCGTAAAAAGCTGCGTAAAGGCGATCCTGACTTTGCCTCGATCGAGACCCTCTATGGCATCGGCTATCGGTTTATCGAGGCCTAATCCTCTATGCGCCGTCCCAAAATTCAGCGCCCGGCACCTTCCATGGTTACGGGGGCAGTGCGCGAGCAAGCCAAGAGGACGTTAAGACGCTCCCGTTCACCGCTAACCCGCAAGATTATCATTTTTAACCTTGTGACCCTAAGTCTGCTTGTCTCCGGCATCCTGTTTCTTAGCCAGTCGCGCGCCAGCTTGGTTGACCTTCGTAAGCAAACCTTGCTGGCGGATGCGAGTGTTCTGGCGACCTCGCTTGAATACCAAATGGGATTTTCCGGAATTTCGGACTTAACCGAACCCACCATCTACATAACGCTCGAAGCGCTTGCCGCCCCGATCAACTCTCGGGCGCAATTGTTTTCGACTGACGGGTATCTGATCACTGACATCGGCGCCCGCCCCGAGGTTTACAGCCCCGACGGCCAATCAGCCACTCCAAGAACCAATACTATAAGCGACATTCTGATTGATGCGTGGACACGACTGTCAGCCGTATTCGTGAAAAGACCTGCACCAGCGGATGAATCATATCTTTATGCATTCCGTTCCGCGATTGCTATTCGATCCATGATCGCAGACGACTCAACGCTCGCAACCACCATGAACGAGATCCAGCAGTTGATCCTGACCGTGGCCGTCCCCGTATCACATGACGGCGAGATGGTCGGCGCCATCGTCCTATCCACGCTGGGCGGCGAGATCGACGGATTCATCCGGAACGAACGGCAGCAAATCCTTCAGGTCTTCCTGCTCGCAGCCCTAACATCGGTTTTTCTCTCGGTTCTGCTCGCCAACACCACCGGCCGTCCGCTGCGCCAACTCGCGATGGCGGCGCAAAAGGGTAGCGTGCAAAACACGAGCCGCATCAACCCGGGCCGTATCGACATCCCTGACCTTACGGCCCGCCCCGACGAGATCGGCGATCTGTCCCGCCAGTTGCGCAACATGACCACCGCCCTTTATGACCGCATTGAAGCGAACGAGGCATTCGCCGCTGATGTTGCTCACGAAATCAAAAACCCGCTAACGTCGCTGGGTTCCGCAGTGGAAACCATGCGGTTGGTCAAAAACGACGCCGCGCGCGACCGCCTATTGGACGTCATTGGTGACGATGTGAACCGGATGGATCGGCTCGTCACGGACATCTCCAACGCATCGCGTCTGGATGCGGAACTGGCAACGGATGAGATGGCCTCGATCAACGTGGTCAAGATGCTGAAGAATCTCGTCGATCACCAATCAGAGATGGCAGCCGCTGACGGGGTGGCAATTGTTGCGAAGTTCGACAAAACGACCCCGAACATCATTGGCCTTGAAAGCCGCTTGGCGCAGGTATTCGTTAATCTGATCACGAACGCCGTTTCCTTTGTTCCCGATGGTGGTTCCGTGACCGTCAGTGTCTTCCAACATGAACACGGCGAAGTCGCCATCGTGATCGAGGATACTGGCTGTGGAATCCCCAAAGAGAACCTCGAAGACGTTTTCAAACGCTTCTATTCCAGCCGCCCCGAGCAGGAGTTCGGCAACAATTCCGGCCTTGGCCTATCAATTTCCAAACAAATCGTCGAAGCGCATGGCGGCGAAATATGGGCCGAAAACGTTTTTGGTGATGACCCTAACACCCCGACCGGTGCACGTTTCACTGTTCTACTGCCAGTCTGATGACAACCGAATCCACTCTGCACGGAACCTGTGTGGCATACGGCCAGTCAGGGTTGCTGATTATCGGCACCTCCGGTTCCGGCAAATCCGCGCTGGCCCTTGCCTTGATGGCAATGGATGCCACGTTGGTGGCCGACGACCGTGTTACCGTCACCAACCGTGACGGGGTGTTATCCGGCCATTGCCCTCCCGCTATCAAAGGTATGATCGAGGCACGCAGAATTGGTTTACTGGCAGCAAAAACTCAACCGACCACCCTTATCACTTGCATCGTTGATCTCGATAAAACCGAACCGGACCGGTTGCCGCCCAATCGGTCCCTCACGATATTGGGTGTTGAGGTTGATCTCGTTTTTGGCAAAGATACTCCGAATCTCGCCGCTGCGCTTAACCAACTGATGAAAATCGGAAGGGGTGAGTGACCAACCACCGAGGCTGAAATGTCTAACGAACCCGATAAACCAATCCTGTTGATCACCGGCCCCGCGGGCGCTGGACGCTCAACCGCGATCGATATTCTGGAGGACATGGGCTATGAGGCAATCGACAACCTGCCTATGCATCTGCTGCCTCGGCTGCTGTCGGGTGGGCCTGTAGAACGCCCTCTCGCGATTGGCATAGATACGCGCACACGCGGCTTCGACCCCACGGACATTCTGGAAATTTTGGACAGTGATGCGAACGCACCGCCGACGCTCGTGTTCCTTGATTGCGATCAGGAAACCCTATTGCGCCGCTTTACCGAAACGCGCCGTCGCCACCCCGCCGCCCCTAACGAGGCGCCAATCGTCGGCATTCGCTATGAGCTGGAACTACTGCAGGGGCTGCGTGAACGCGCCGATATCCTGATCGAAACCACCGACTTTTCCCCGCATGACCTGAAAGCTGAAATGGGGCGGATATTCGACTACGAGCAATCCCATGGTTTGGCAATTTCGGTACAGTCGTTTTCTTACAAACGCGGCACCCCGCGCGGTGTTGATATGATCATCGACTGCCGGTTTTTACAAAACCCCCACTGGCAAAACGACCTACGCGCATTGAATGGCACCGACAAGACCGTCGCCGACTTCGTCAAATCGGATCCGTTGTACGACGCTTTCTTTGAACAGCTCAGCGGTATGTGCCGCCTGCTGCTACCTGCATACCGCAAAGAGGGTAAGGCCTATTTTTCTATCGGGCTCGGTTGTTCCGGTGGAAAGCACAGATCGGTGAGTGTGACAGAAAGCCTCGCAAAACTGCTTGCGAATGACGGCTGGCGGGTGTCTATTCGCCATCGAGAACTGGATCGCCTAGCTGAGTCTCTGGCGACACCGAAAGGAACAAACCCGAAGTGATTGGTATTGTAATTGTAGCCCATGGAGGTTTAGCGCGCGAATATCTGTTGGCGTTAGAACATGTTGTTGGTCAACAATCCGGCATCCAGTCTATCGCCATCGGCGCTGAATGCGACCGCGCCGAAAAACAGGCCGAAATTGATGCGGCTGTAAAAGCAGTCGACACAGGTGACGGTGTTGTCGTGGTGACCGACATGTTCGGTGGTACACCGTCCAATCTGGCGGTCGAGGCCTGCAAAGCCGATAACCGCGCCGTTATATATGGCACCAATCTTCCATTACTCGTGAAACTCGCCAAAGCCCGCCGGATGGGTTTGAAAGAGGCCGTCGCCCGCGCCGTTACCGCGGGGCACAAGTATTTGGACTGCACCTCAAAAATCACTGCTTAACGCAAAGGGTTTGTTATGATCCTAGATATCAAAAATGTAAAAGGGCTACATGCCCGCGCCTCGGCCAGATTTGTCGACGTTGTTGAACATTACGATGCCGACGCCGCAGTTTTTCGCGACGGCAATGAAGCGTCCGGTGACAGCATCATGGGTTTGCTTATGTTGGCAGCCGCCTGTGGCACTCAGATCGAAGTGAAAACCACTGGCCCGCAAGCGGATGAATTAGCACATGCGCTGAAATCGCTGGTCGACAACCTGTTTGGCGAAGGCAAGTAGCTACTTCTCGAATTCGTATCCAGCCTCGACCATCAGGCGGTCCGAATTCGTCTCGATAACGTTCTCAAGCTTGGCCATAAATTCTTTAACCCCCAACCCTGCGGGGATGGGTTCCAGAAACTCCAACACTGCTGTTCCCGGTTTACGAACCGCTGAACGCCGCGCCCAGAACACACCTACATTCGTGGCGACGGGCACACAGTCTTTATCCATACGCGTATAAATCACGCCAGGTCCGACTTTGTACGGATCCTTAGCGCCTGGTAATACCCGCGTTCCTTGTGGGAAAATTGTCGTTTGGCCGATGTCTTTATCGGCCTCAAGGTGCCTCACCATCGACTTAATAGCCGAACCTTTCTTGCCCCGCGCTACAGGCGGGCATCCGATGCGCCAGCCATAAAATCCAAGTACCGGCGCCCAGATCAGTTCACGTTTCATGATAAACTTCACGCGCGGCAACATATAAGCCAGCATCAACACGTCCATAAATGACATATGCTTGGAGCAAACCAACACTTCCCCCTCGGGCACCTTCCCGCGGAATTCCACATGCAGCCCGCAAGTCACGCGGTACAACCAGAAAACCGACGCACAATAGGCTTTGATAACCATCAACGCACCGGTGCGCGACCAGATTGCCAAGGGCAGGCCAAGAATTCCGATTATCGCCAACAACAAATACATGATCAAATTGGCAAACTGGGATCGAATAAGTAGCATGAAACTCACCTGAATTTATCTCTTTGAAACCGTTTATCTTTCACCGCTTTAAAAGACAACATCACCAGATTGCGTCGGAACGCTTGGAAAGCTGCGGCGTCATGGGTAAAACTGTGTTTATTGATGATTCGTTTTATGCGAATCCCGTATTTTTATTGAGGTGGTTATGCGAATTACATGTCCGACCTGTTCAACACAATACGATGTTGACGAGAATGATATTTCCTTCACGGGTCAGGACGTTCAGTGCACCGAATGCATGACTGTATGGACGCAAGCCCGAAACGGCGAAGCCACCAACCCACGTCTCGCCGGCGCAGTGGTAGACGATGGCGAAGAAATTAGCTCCGAAGAAGACGAAACGTTAGAAGCCGAAGAGGTTCCGCTGGAGGATGCAACCGCATCTATCATGGACGAAGAACCCGACGAAGACACTCAAGACGACGAAATAGCAGAGCTGGAAGAGCTGGACGGTACCGTACCGGAGCCAGAAACTGAAAATGACGATCTTGCAGATGATCCGGTCGAACCAGATGCGTTAGACGATGACGACGATGAAGATGAAAACCCCATCTGGAAGGAGATCGCCGCGCTGGCACAGGAAGCGCGCTCCGATTCAGATAGCGAAAGCACTGATTCAGAATACTCCCCCCCTGACGACATGCCACCAATCCAAACTCAACCCGTAGTCCCTGACGAAGCGGAACTCTCAGCCGACGATGACGACGATGAGGATCGCCCGTGGGACGCTGCGGCTGACAGCGAAGAAGGTTTCTCGGACTTCGTTTGGAATGACCCATCCAACGGCGACGACGATGAACCTGAAACCGATGACAGCTCCGCGGATAAAAGCGAACCTGAATTCACCGCATTGGAAGAAACATCCGACGACGCGTTGGACAACATGGACGACGATTTAATATCCGCGGCCTTGAACGAACAGATGGCCATCGAGGATGCTCTCGAAGACGCTCCTAAATCGGCAGGGAGGGATATTTCCGATGTTCCGGTCGAACTCGGGGGGCCGCGCGCACGCACACCCAACGTAGAAGCCTTGAAAGATTCCGTCCGCTCAAAATCCGTGAAATTGACAACAGAAGAACTGAAAGAACAGGTCCCCGCCCGCCGATTCCGCCGCGGCCTATCGTTTATTCTGCTAGTGTTTGTAATCCTCGGCGCGGTTTATATCGCCCGCAACACGATCACCGAATATATACCGGCAGTCGGGCCGTATCTGGAAAGCTACGCCACTTTCGTTGACCTACTTCGCACCAAAGCCGAAGTTTTGGGCGCGTATGTGTGGGATTTGGTAATGCAGGCCTACAATGCGATACTGACCAGGTTCTTCAACTAAAAACGATCGAGTAGCCGCTTCAGATACTCGATTTCCGCTTCTGGCCGCTCGATATCGCCGGACCTACGGCGGATCTCGTCCAACAACTCTCGCGCGCGTTCGGAGGCATTTTGATCCGGTACGTAGGTTTCGCCCGATTCCGTCGTACCCGTGCGCCCCAATGGTCGCCCCAAAGGGTCATCGGCCGCGGGTGTGTTCTGCGTTTCGCCCTCTTGCAGACCATTGCGCCCTTGTCCGGCTTGTTGCATTTCCTCGCCAAGACGCCGGATAGACTCGCGTAAATTTTCGATAGCATCAGCTTGTTCGTTCAAGGCTTGGCCCAGATCACCCTCGCCAAGAAAATCGCGTGAAGCCTCCATGTTTTCGCCCGCTTCGCCAGTTGCCTCCCCGGAAGAATCGCTTTGTTGGGCTTGCAAGCTTTCTAGTAATTCGCGCAAGGCTTCCTGTTGCGCGGCCAATGCTTCGGCCATTTCTGACGAGTCAGCATCACCATTTTCCAACAGTTCCTGTAACTGCTGAAATGTGTCATCCGACAAGGCCTGCTGTTGACCGAGCGCATCTTGCATCTGGTCAAGTTGCTCGGAATTCCCGCCATTCTGCTGGGCTACCTGTGCATCTTCCAGCATCTGGCGCATTTCTTCCAGCAATTTCCGCGCGGCATCAGACTCTCCATTTTCCGCCAGTCGCTGCAACTCGTCCATCATTTGACGCAATTGCTCGTTGCCGTCGGGCTGTTGCGCAGTTTCGGACGGTTCCTGATTTTGCCCGGCCTCGGCTGCCAGCATTTCCAGATACTCGTCCGTCGCTTCACGTAGTTCTTCCATCAGGTTGGTGATTTCTTCTTGTTCGGCCTGTTGCTCGATCGCTTGCAACAATTTTTCTTGTGCGCGCCGTAAACGTTCCCGCGCATCACCAAGGTCGCCATCCTCCAAAAACACGGCAATATCCCAGAACGTGTCGGTAATCTCGGCTCGCTCGTCGGCTGACACGCCGTCATCCAGCATCCCCTCGTACCGCCGAATGGCAGATCGAATTTGCAAATACGACCCGCTGGACAACGCAAGGTCACTGGGCATATTTGTCACCGCTTTAAGTACTCGCAATACCCGCTGGTCATTTTCCGGCGACCACAACAAATCCCGCCGTTGTTCGGCAAAAGCCGCCGCGAGAGGCACATAAAACCGCTTGCCGGGCAAGGTGCCGAACGTTCGGACTTCACCAACCTGCGCCGCAGCGTCCCGCACAGTTAGCGTAATTTCGACGGGCATTCCAACCCACAAATCTTTACTGAAATCCTCAATCAAAACTTCAGAGACATCGTCCGTTGCACCACGAAACGGTAGCGGCAAATTTGCTACTAAAGGCTCCCGGGCGGCAGGGTCCGGCGTCAACCCGAACCGCCGGTCCACACTTTCCAAATCCAATGTGATCTGCGCGCTACCCGTCACTATCCCGTAATCATCCGTCGCTTCAAACGGCAACCGCAGCGCCCCAGAGGTTGTCTGCCCGACCTCTTCAATCACGATCAGATTTGGCGCGTTGTCCTGTGTCGCAAGTATTCTCCAATCATCCAGCACTGCGCCATCGTCCAGCACCTCCACGTCACCGGACTGCCTAACCGTCACCGTCGCGTTCCGTACCGTTGTTTTATCGCCCGAAAACACTGCCCCCGCATCCGAAATGGTCTCGTTTAGCGCCACGTCGTCGGATCCACCGTAAACTTGCATCACGATCTCGGTGCCAACAGGAAGATCAAGAACAACTCCGTCTGCCACCTCTGCCAGATAAACCTGTGGTCTGCCCGTATAGGACGGAGGGGTCGCCCAAGCCTCGATGCTCGCGCCCGTGCTAGCCCCGAGAACCGGCAGCGAAATCGCATCTTTGACAGATGTCAGAGCACCCGAAGGCGCGAAAAAACCTGCCATTGTCGCACAAACCAAGGCCATCAACCGCAACCCATATTGGTCGAACGATGCCAATCTTAAATCGGGTGGCGCGGGTTTTAGCTCCGCTGCCCGCGCCGCCATTTGTGTCTGATGTTTTTCCCACAACGCGCGGGTCAGTACGTCATCCGTTCCGGTCGCGGATTGGTCCCGCAACGAAGCCAGCGGGCCACTCTCTGCATCAAGACGATCAATCGCCGCTTCGCGATTGGGGATTTTCATGCCTCGCAAACCGAAGACTAACAACGCTAACCCGCATAGAAAAACGGCGGCGACCAACCCTCGTGCTACATTCGATGAAAGCAGGTTTAGTCCGCCAAATGCCACGAATGCGTAAAAAAACAATGCTAGCGTCCAAAATTGCCAAAAGCGGCGCACCAGAACTTCCAGCCATAGCGCGCCACGTGACAAGGCTAAGCGCAAGCGCAACGCCCGAATTATGCTCCCGTATCTTTTGTCAACGTAACCTGCCCAAAGCTGGTTCATTCCGTCATCCCGATTGTCCGCGCGCGCCGTTAGCGACTCATGCCATCCAATCTGGAATTGTATCGCGGTTAATCATTTCTTCATAGGTCGGGCGCGCCCTAACCACGGCAAATTGATCGCCCTTCACCAGAACCTCGGGGATAAGAGGGCGCGAATTATATTCGCTCGCCATCACCGCGCCGTATGCCCCGGCAGACCGAAACACCATCAAATCTCCGGTTGCCATCGCAGGCATGTTGCGTTCCTTGGCGAAAGTGTCGCCACTCTCGCAAACCGGGCCGACGATATCGTGCGGCGTGGGTTCCATGCCCACCTCAGGCTCGATCGCGGGGATAATGTCGTGATGCGCTTCATACATCGCTGGCCGGATCAGGTCGTTCATCGCCGCATCGACAATCAGGAAATTTCGGCCCTCGCCTTCCTTGCGATAGATAACCGACGTAACCAGCAATCCGGCATTTCCTGCAATCAGGCGCCCCGGTTCGATTTCAATTTCACAGCCCAGATGGCCAACGGTTCGACGGATTACCTCGCCATACTCTATTGGCAACGGCGGCGCCTCGTTGGAGCGCTCGTAAGGAATCCCAAGGCCGCCACCTAAATCGAGCCTACGGATATCATGTCCGTCCGCCCGCAACGTTTCGGTTAACTCCGCCACTTTGTTGAAGGCGTCTTCGTAGGGCTGCAAATCCGTTAACTGACTGCCAATATGCACGTCAATACCGCCGACCTCCAACCCCTTCAGGCTTGCGGCTTCGGCGTAAACTTCACGGGCTTTCGATATCGGAATGCCAAACTTGTTTTCGGACTTGCCCGTCGCAATCTTCGCATGTGTTTTGGCGTCCACGTCGGGGTTAACACGCACCGTGATCGGGGCCACTTTGCCCAGAGATAACGCGACCTCGTTCAGCACCCGCATCTCGGGTTCGCTCTCCACATTAAACTGGCGAATACCACCTGTCAGGGCCGCGCCCATTTCCTCGCGCGTTTTACCAACACCAGAAAAAACAATGTGCTCGCCTGGCACGCCGGCAGCAATCGCGCGCGCATATTCGCCACCCGATACCACATCCATGCCAGCGCCCATCGCGGCCATTGTCCGCAGCACCGCCATGTTGGAGTTGGCTTTCATCGCATAACAAATGAAGTGATCCATTCCCGCCAATGCCTCGTCAAACACCTGATAATGGCGTTCCAGCGTCGCTGTCGAATACACGTAAAACGGCGTTCCGACAGCCGAGGCGATCTCGTTTATAGAAACATCCTCGGCGTGGAGTGCGCCGTTGCGGTAGATAAAGTGGTCCATCAAGCTTGATCCATATTGCTAAATCAGGCTTTAGGTATAAGGGATAGGGTTGGCGCAGGCCAACCCCGAAATCATCTATTCCACGTGGATATGATAAATCGACCAGACCCACCAATCGTCGTTCATATCAGCCAGATCGGCGCGGTCAGCCCTCGGGAATATCACATGTGTTGGCCCGAAATCCCCGATAGCAAAAGGAATACCGTCGCGCTTCAACGCTACAACCGCACCGGCTGCGTAAGCGTCCGCAAGTGAAATATCGACGGCATACCCGTCTAATGCACGGATCGTCACAACGTCGCCCATCGCCCCGACAGATTCCATTACATCTTTTAACAACGGCCCCTCAAACAGATAAACACGCCCTCCC
>CALCGO010000040.1 GCA_937901055.1 uncultured Rhodobacterales bacterium | reverse complement strand
TTTGAAAGCCTACACCCATGTGTCAGATCAATTCGCACCGTTCGCCACCCAGAACATCCCGGCAACAGTGAGCGAAGCCCCTTATATCCTTGATGGGTTGCTGATGAATGAGGTCGGTAAAAATATCCGCGAGCAATACGCGGATACTGGCGGCTTCACTGACCATGTTTTTGCGGTCACATCCCTTCTGGGATACAAGTTCATCCCCCGCATCAGGGATTTGCCGTCAAAGCGCCTGGAGTTATGCGGAAATTTGGGTGATGGCGTGATTTGAAAGGCGGCGTATTGTGGCAGGTGTCAAATCCAGCCAGAACCTCACGAGGAGCAATACGCCTATGAAGAACGATACACTGAGCCTTCCGTTTCGCCAATCGGAAACGATCGTAGATCCGCTGACAGAACTTGCACGGGAGGGTGCTCGCCGGATGCTGGCGGAAGCGCTGAAAGCCGAAGCTGATGCATTTGTCGCCAGTTTTTTAGATGAACAGCTGGAGGATGGCCGCCAGCGGATTGTGCGGCATGGATTTGGCCCTGAACGGCAGATCCAGACCGGTATTGGTGCTCTGGATGTTCAACGGCCCAAGGTGCGCGACCGGCTGGCGACATCTGATCCGTCCACAAAGATACGCTTTACGTCGAACATACTGCCGAAATGGGCGCGCCGCTCGGTGAGCTTGGATGCCTTGCTGCCGGTGCTGTATCTGAAGGGCATTTCTACGGGTGATTTCCAAGAGGCGCTCTCAGCCATTATGGGCCCTGATGCGCCCAACCTGTCGCCAAGTGTCATATCACGACTGACGGCAGGGTGGCAGACACAATATGACACCTGGATACGGCGTGACCTGTCTGCACGTCACTACGTCTACATTTGGGCGGATGGCGTCTATCTACAGGCCCGGATGGAGGAAAATGCTGAATGTATACTGGTGATCATCGGCGCGACCCCTGAGGGCAAGAAAGAGCTGATTGGCTTTCAGGTCGGCCTTCGGGAGAGCGCACAAAGCTGGCATGAGTTGCTGGCTGACATAAAGGGTCGCGGGTTGTCTGTCGCACCGGAAATTGCGGTTGGTGATGGGGCCATGGGGTTCTGGAATGCACTGGACAGAGCGTTTCCAAGCACAAAACATCAGCGCTGTTGGGTTCATAAGCTGAAGAACGTCCTGAACTGCTTTCCAAAGCAGATGGCCCCGGCCGTGAAATCAGACCTGGACGATATCCAGCACGCAGGGACGCGTAAACAAGCAGACGCGGCGCTCGCAATGTTTTCCGAGAAGTACGGAGCCAAATATCCAAAGGGCGTAACCTGCCTGATCAAGGATCAAGAAGCGATGCTTGCATTCTTCGATTTCCCGGCTGAACATTGGGGCCATTTACGCACGTCAAACCCCATTGAAAGCGTGTTTGCCACTGTGCGGCATCGCACGGTGCGCACCAAAGGCGCGCTGTCACAAAAGACCGCGAAGTTGATGGTCTTTACCCTCATTCAAGCTGCATCAAAGAAATGGCTGCGTCTCAAGGGCAGAAACCAGTTGCCAAAAGTCATCGAAGGAACCAAATTCAACGACGGTGTCGAAGCGACCGACGACGCCGAAAACCGCGCCGCCTGATAAAGCGCATCACCCAAATTCAAGCATAGCTCCACCTCGCGCTCTGTCAGGCTCAACGCAAATCGCGACCTCTTACGAGCAGCGGGCCGGATCCCGCCGAACTGCGCCAAATGCGGGAAGATCGAAGACGATGCACGATTGAAGTGCCGCCCAATCGAGCTCATCGACTCTCCGCGCTGCCACCGATCCCACATCTCAGATTTCTGTTTGTTCGTATAAAACGTCCGCGTACGATACTTCATCTCTCACACTCCATCTTTCCAAAAAGAGTAAAGTGTTGCGCTCACCCATTGAAACCGCCGGACAAAGCGGACTTGTGCGGCACTTGTGCTAGAGTCCGCTTTAGGGCGAAAAGTTCAAGAGCGCTCCAATTACGGCCTCTTGGTCATTGAAAAAACCGTTGTGGTGCGAAGTCGGAAACATCAAGTTGCGCAGGTTTCCCTTGCGCCAGATCGGTCACAATTTTTCCGGTAATCCCACCTAGGGTCAAACCAATGTGCTGGTGTCCAAATGCGAAGACGACACGGTCAGACTTTGGGGAGTATCCGATGACCGGAAGTGAATCAGGCATAGTCGGGCGATGACCCATCCAAGTCTCATCGGGCTCGCCAAGCTCACCAAACATTTCGTGCGACTTTCGCTTGAGGTAAGCGGTACATTTCCCATTCGGAGGGGCATCGACTGCATTGATTTCGACTGTGCCTGCAATGCGTAAACCCTGCGCCATGGGAGTTGCATAAAACCCTGCTTCTGCCCAACCAACGGGCCGCGAAACGAGGCTTGCGGAGTTACGGTCGAGGATATGGTAGCCGCGCTCAGTACCCAACGGCAATTTTTCAGCTCCGGTACCTTTGATATGGCGCGAACGGGCACCTGCAGTGAGTGCCATTCGGTCCGCTCGTATTTCCGTGCCATCATCAATATAGACTGTGACCCCCAGGTCGTCAGGTTGGACTTGCCGGACGCTATGATCGCAGTAACGCCCACCAAGTGTTTCGAAACGGGTTTGCATCCGATGAACGAGTTCTTGCGGATCGGTTACGTGACGAGCGCCCTTGAAATGTAGGCCGCGGTGGATGGGTTGTCTTAGGTTGGGCTCAAGGTGGCGTACCTGATCAGGCGACAACTCATCAAAATTGACCCCCTGAGCCCGCCGCATTGCGTTACTTTCTTCTGCGCTCTCAAAGCCGGATTGGCTTGACCAAACGTATAGGCAGTCATTGCTGACCATTAGTTCTTCGGCCTTTGCCTCCGCGATGAGGGGATCAAGTCCGGCGTCCGCATGCATTAGAAAACGACCGAGCGCTTCGCTGATGTTTTTGACGCGGGAAGCGCGGCAATTATTCAAAAACGACAGCATCCAACGCGGGTTTCTAAGCCCGTGCAAGATGTTAAAACTGAGCGGGCTTTCACGACTCGTCAACAAGTATGGCAGTGCGCCAAAAATTGACGGGTTATTCACAGGGACGCAGGCGTATGTGGCAATTGTACACGCCGACCCAAACGTTGTGCCGGACCCCGGTGGGTTCGGATCACAGATCAGAGTTTTCAGCCCTTCTTTTTGTGCCCAAAGCGCGGTCGACATTCCGACAATGCCTGCACCTATGACGACGAGATCAAAATCATTGCCGGACGTGGTCATATTTCACGCTCGTGCACATAGGTTTTCAGTGTCATGCGGACTTTCTGGGATGACGACGGCATCGTAGCGCTCGTCGAGAATTTCACGTTGAGTTTAGTTCTATCCATCGCATGATCAAGAGGCACGACAACCCCAGCAAGATGTTTGCGTGTGAAATGACCAAAGCCACCTGAAAACGGGTTCTCCCAACAATGGCGACCGTCTAATCAGAGGCTTACCCGATGATTTCAAGCAAGAGTTTTGTTGTGTTCTCTTTTGTCATCTCGATCGGGTTTCCACCGGTGCTAGGGTCTGTCAACGCGCCAGCAACGATCCGGTCGATGTCTGGGCTTTCAATGCCAAGGCCAGACAAGTTTTTGGGAACACCAAGGGACGCGTTCAATGCGTCCACATAGGCGCAGAACCCGTCGAACCCGCCAGAAATGTCCAAATATTTAGCAGCTTGTTCGATCACGCCTTCAATCGCTGGCTTATTAAACTGCAATACTGCGGGCATGCAGACCGCGTTCGTCGTGCCGTGGTGCGTGTGATACATCGCGCCAATTGGGTGTGACAAAGCATGGATCGCGCCCAAGCCTTTTTGGAACGCCGTTGCACCCATGATCGCGGCAGACATCATATGCGCGCGCGCTTCAATATCTGTGCCGTCGGCATACGCACGGGGCAGATATTCCTTAACCAAACGCATGCCTTCAAGCGCCATACCCTGCGACATCGGGTGGTAATGCGGTGAACAGAATGCCTCGACACAATGCGCAAAGGCATCAAGGCCAGTGCCTGCGGTGATGAAGTTTGGCATGCCCACTGTGAGTTCGGGATCGCAGATCACAACCGCTGGCAGGAATTTTGGGTGGAAGATGATCTTTTTCTCTTCCGTAACCGAGTTAGTGATGACCGATGCACGGCCCACTTCGGACCCTGTGCCCGCAGTTGTTGGTACAGCAACAATCGGGGCAATCGCATCTGCATCTGCACGGGTCCACCAATCGCCGATGTCTTCAAAATCCCAAAGCGGGCGCGTTTGACCTGCCAAAAATGCAACCAACTTGCCAAGGTCGAGGCCGGAACCGCCGCCAAAGGCTACAACGCCGTCATGCCCGCCATCGTTAAAGGCTTTTACACCCGCAGCCGCGTTCTTTTCGTTCGGGTTAGGGTCAACATCTGCGAATATCGCACGGCCAAGACCCGCAGCCTCAAGCAGATCAAGCGTCTTGGTTGTGATGTCCATGCTGGCCAAGCCACGGTCCGTCACAAGCAACGGCTTTTTGATCCCAGCACTCGCGCATGCCTCTGCGATTTCGGAAATACGACCAGCGCCAAAACGGATTGAGGTAGGGTAGGACCAGT
>CALCGO010000039.1 GCA_937901055.1 uncultured Rhodobacterales bacterium | reverse complement strand
TCTTCACTTCTGTGCCGTGGTACAAGCCCGCTTCCTCTAAAGCATCGTTACGGGCCGAGGCTAGTTGCGCTTCCAATGCAGCTATCCGCGCGTCGGACGTGTCCAAAGCGTCAGCAGCTTCGGTGTCATGTGTCATTGAAAGTTAGCTCCCATTTTAGGTTTATCGCGCCCAACGTGGTCCAGCACGTAATCGGCATCTAGCGACTGGCGCAGGTTGTCGTATTGGTCCCGCGTTCCTGTCCATGCATAATCGCGATCTTTGGTTTCGGTTTTCCCGCCAATATGCAGGAATTTGCGCGTTGCCGGGTTTGTCGCCGTAAAGCGAGGGTGCGGCATATACCCGTTGTTGTTTTTAACAGGGTTGATGTAGGTCATTTGATAAATCCTAACGGTAGTAGATAAAACACGAAGCAGCAGAAAATAGCGGCCCCAGCGATAAAACAAACCTGTTTCATACCGTCACCACCAAACAAATAATAATCGTAGCAACGGCCAGTATAGCCGCCACACTTTCAAGGATGATTGCGGTTTTTTGTTGGCGTGTCATTTTAGCCCCCTGATTTTAACAAGCGCACGTGCGTTTTTTAGTAGCTGTAGGCTTTCATCGCCTAATTGCGTACCGCCTCTAGTTTCCTTCCAATGCTTTGCCGCGTCGGTGATATTAAAATACCTACACCCCGCGATTATCCATATCTTGCCGCCTCGCATATGGGCGTAGAACGTGTACCCGTCCGACCTATTGCCGCACGATAAAAGGTTCGCGGCTTCAAGGTACGCGCCTTCAAGGTTCGCGTCTCTAAGGTTCGCGTCTCTAAGGTTCGCGTCTTCAAGGTACGCGCCTTCAAGGTTCGCGCCTTCAAGGTTCGCGTCTCTAAGGTACGCGCCTCTAAGGTACGCGCCTCTAAGGTTCGCGCCTTCATAAGTAAACAACACGCGACCCGTATATTTGTGTTTAATTTCCACAGTCATATCACATACCCCCATAACTAGGACGGCTGTTTATTTCGTTGGTTTCATGTATCCATTCTTGACGTTCATCTTCGACATCAAAATATGTGTAAACCAACTCATGTGGGTTAACGTCCATCAATGTGTCGTCGCCACACCATACCGCGTGAAGTATTTCAGCAACGTGGGCGGTTATGTCTTTTGCGCCAATTAATTTGCCGGATGCTTGGAACTCGTCGGCATCCCAAGTCACGTCACCTTCGTAGTATTGCTCCACAACGCGGTAAACGCCTTCGTCGTTTTCCGTAATCCATTCATCACGGGCGCTTGGCGTGGCGTGGTCAATGTCACCTTCTGGTGAGTATGTTCTGTAAATGGTTGTCATTTGTTTGGTCCTTTTCTCTTTATGACTAATAAATAAAACATATTTATAATCATTGCAATACTTATTTATAATTATCTTTTATATAGTCCATTATTTGCCGTGATGCATCGGTTGCGCCCTTGGCTAAAATCACCGTGTCGCCAATGTTTCTAAGGTAGGCGTGCCACTCTTTTTGTTCCTTGCTTGTCGTGCTGCCCTTAACCCGCTTCATTTCAACCCAGACCTTAAAGGCCGGAATATATAAATCAGGAACACCCTTCTTCACGCCTTCCTTTTTAAGGCGCTTGGCAACGCTAATAGAACGCTTTTCCCCGTTCGGGATTGCAAAAATGCGAACACCGGGGAACTTGTCTTCAAACCAATTAAGAAATCCAACTTGCTCGTAAAATTCCAGTGGTACGCTAGAACGGGATTTCGTCGAGGATTTCTTGCGTCGTCTGGGCATGTTCAACCTCCTTTTTAATCTGAACAGTGTAATCAAACTGCACAATATCAAAATATTTGCCTTTCGGCTTAACCAGTATTCGTGATGGCCTGTTCCACCCTTCGGCCTCATCCAGCGCCTCGTTGGTGGTGTCGGCAGTAGCCCCAAGCCACATCCTGCGGCTCACATAGCGTTGTTGGGCGTATCCTCCATGCTCTGGGCATAACCACTCATTAATCGTTGTCAGCCCGCAGCTATAGGCGACCTTCACGCTGTCAGGCTTGTCTTTCTTTTGATGCCGTGAATACCAAACGTCCGTCACGTCAAGCCATTCGGGTTCAACCTGGTCGGACATAACCGCCCCTCCAAAGGCCCGTGAATTGTGGTTCAGTTCGGGTGGTGGAAAAGCATGGCCGCACATAGGGCATTGTTGGCAACCGGCAAACACGATCGCCTGACAGTCGGGGCATTCCTTGGCTGGCGCTTCCCCGTCACCATCACCACCCCCGCCCTTGGTTGGGTTCACTTTATCAATCGGGCCGTGTTCAATCACATTGTTTCCGTAGTCTAAAAGCAAACAATCGGTCTTGCCCTGTGCTATCCGCATCCCACGGCCTACCATTTGCACGTATAAGGCCGTTGACATGGTGGCGCGTAATAAGGCAACCAAATCCGTGGCGGGGCTGTTAAAGCCCGTTGTAAGCACACCAATCCCGATAAGGCATTTTAGCTTTCCAGACTTGTGGTCTTTAAGCAATCGCGCCCTATCTACTTTCGATGTCGTTCCCGTGATAACTTCGGATTCAACCTCGTGCATATCCATTTCGTGTTTAATCATATTTGCGTGGTCAACCCCGCTGGCAAATATAATCCAGCTTTTGCGGTTTTCACCAAGATCAACTATTTCAGCACAAGCGGCCTTAACCAAGTCGGGGTCTGAGGCGGCGGTGGCCAGTTCGCTTTCAATGTATTCCCCGCCCCGCTTATGCACGTTCGATAGGTCAATCTTTTGAATGCCCCCCTTGGATATGATAGGCGACAAATACCCCTGTTCGATTAAATCCAGCACAGGAATATCATATGAAATCCCGTCAAAAATAGCGTCCTTGCCCTCGGTTAACATGCCACTATCAAGCCGGTATGGTGTGGCCGATAGACCGACAATCTTAACCTTGGGGTTTAGTTTTTTGATGTCCTTCAAGAAAGCCCCGTAACGGGTGGTCGCCTTTTTGGGTATCAAATGGCATTCGTCTACAAAGATAATATCTGGCGGTGGGGCGTTGTTGGCCTGTTGATAAACCGATTGAATGCCCGCAAAGGTCACTTGGCGGCGTAGGTTCTTCTGCCCAATACCCGCGCTGTAAAACCCAAAGTCGGCGTGGGGGTCAAGTTTGAGTAATTCCTCGGCGTCCTGTTCCAGTAATTCCTTGAGGTGGCTTAGAACATAAATCCTTGTTCCGGGATAAGCGCAAGCCTCCTTAATCATCTGGCCTAAAATCAGGCTTTTGCCAGCAGCAGTCGGTGCGATTATTATCGGGTGGCTTCTGCCATTGCCCCAATAATTATAGGTTTTATCAATGGCCTCTCGTTGGTATGGTCGCAGTTGTATCATAGGTCAAAGCCCTCCTGAACTGGTGCGGGCTTGGGTGGTTCAACGAATAGGTCCGGTTGATCGTAGGCCGCCTGTACCCGCTTGCAAGCTATCTCGAAATACTCAGGGTCAAGTTCAATGCCTATTCCTTTGCGGCCTAGTTTGGCGCAGGCTACTAGGGTTGTTCCGCTGCCCATGAAGGGGTCGAGGATTGAGGTTTCAGGCTTTAGAAAGTTCAAACACCATTCCATGACGGCGACGGGCTTCTGTGTCGGGTGGACAAACAAATCCTTTTCAGATTGCCTTAGATGCCCGCACCACTTATGCGATATAACCTGCGTTCTGCCTATGAAGTTTGAGGCCGCCAATTCAAAGTCCGACATCATAAACCCACGAAATAAAGTGCCGCTATCTCTCTTATCCCACGCAAGCCACCCCGCAGCCCCCGGTAGTTTATGTGAGAAATTATTACCCCCCCAAAATAACCATTTATCACAAATTAAAAACGGCGTAGGGTCAAACGGCTTATTGTCACCTTCGACCTTTTTGGCCTTCTTGCGCGATCCGCTTGCCGCGCTGTTTTGTGATCTGGTAGGGTTGTAATCAATCCCATACGGCGGGTCAGTAACAACAGCATCCACCTTCCCAAGCAACGGCATCACGCTCAAACAATCCCCCAAATACAAATCGCAATCGCCTATCTTTACGTGTTTTTTAATCGCGGTCATATCCACCCCTCCGGCACAAGGGCAGGGTCAATCATTTCAAAATCAGGATGCGTATCCTCGCCCAGCTTAAAATACCATTCAATTGATGCGGCCTGCTTGTCGTAAATCTTCACGCGCTGGCGGGTGGATTGCGCGGGATACTTAACCCCCAAAGCCCCCGCAATAGCCCGATCCCAAGCCATCTCAATCATCAAGACGCGCTCGCCCATAAGCCGCTTGACAGGCGTTGGAATGTCGCCGGTCACGTATTCATGGCAATCGTGATAGCGACACC
>CALCGO010000038.1 GCA_937901055.1 uncultured Rhodobacterales bacterium | reverse complement strand
AACACCCCAGCACAACCACAAGCGCTTTCCTTATTCGGGTCCGAATGCGGCGCGCTGTCGGTGCCAAGAAAGAACCGCGCATCGCCCGATGTTGCGGCCTCCAGCAAAGCCACCCGATGCTCCTCGCGCTTAGCGATGGGTAGGCAATAATAATGCGGCTTGATCCCGCCAACCAGCAAGTCGTTACGATTAATAATCAGATGATGCGTAGTGATCGTCGCGCCGAGGCGCTCATCCTGTGACATCACATAAGCGACCCCGTCAGCCGTGGTGATATGTTCCATCACCACCTTCAATTCCGGCACACGCCGCCGAAGCGGGTCCAGCACTCGGTCAATAAACACCGCCTCGCGATCGAAAATATCGACGCTTGGGTCGGTAACTTCGCCATGCACACACAGCGGCAAGCCAATCTCGGCCATGCGCTCCAACACGCCCTGCACCTTGTCAAAATTCGCCACACCCGAGTCCGAATTCGTCGTCGCCCCCGCCGGATACAACTTCACTGCCGTAATAAGGCCCGTTGCAAATGCTGCTGCCACATCGTCAGCGTCCGTAGTCTCGGTCAGATACAACGTCATAAGCGGTGTAAAATCCGCGCCCGCAGGCATAGCCGCCATAATCCGCCCACGATACTCAGCCGCCTGCGCCCCAGTCACAACCGGAGGCACAAGATTAGGCATAATAATAGCCCGCCCGAAATCCCGAGCCGTCTCCGGCAACACCCCTTCCAGCATTTCGCCGTCACGAAGGTGAAGATGCCAGTCATCAGGGCGGGTGATCGTGAGGGTCTGGGTCATGGGAGCGGCTCCAATGAGGGTGGTTTGGGGCTTTGTATACAGGATGCCGAATGTAAGCTAGGGGCTATTAATACCGCAAAGGGTCCTTTAGGCTGAGTTGATAGCAAGCTGGTATACTTTAGGTGAAGCATTGAAAACCAATTACATACTCATCGACTTCGAAAACGTTCAGCCAAAAGCCTTGACGCAATTAACAGATCATCCGTTCAAGGTGTTGGTGTTCCTCGGGGTTAACCAACTCAAAATACCGATCGAGTTAGTCCGCACCCTGCAACCTCTTGGCGACAACGTAACCTATATTCAAGTTCCAGGAAAAGGCCCCGACGCACTCGATTTTCATATAGCTTATTATATTGGTGAACTAAGAGCGACAGACCCGAACAGTTTCTTCCACATAATTTCGAAAGACAAAGGGTTCGACCCGCTAATTGAACACCTATGGGCGAGAAAAATTCCTGTCATCAGATCAACGGACATTACGGAAATCCCGATGTTGCGAATATCAAGCGCTACCTCATTTGAGGAACAGGTTGCCGCCGTCGTGAAGAATTTAGAAGGACGGGGGGCTTCGCGACCGCGAAAAGACAAAACGTTGTCTAATACGGTGAAATCAATGCTTTCCAGCGATGCTAAACCAGAAGAAATTAGGCTCGTAATAGATGACCTTAAACGGCAGAAAATCGTCGTGGCTAAGAATGGTGGAATTACCTACAACTTTGCTAAATAGATCCCCCTTGCACATCGCCCTCCAATCCCCCACATTCCAAATTACCGGAATCATCCGGTAATAATTCTCAGGGCGGGGTGTAATTCCCCACCGGCGGTTATAGCCCGCGAGCGGCCCTTAACGGGGTGTCAGCAGATCTCGGTGAAATTCCGAAGCCGACGGTTAAAGTCCGGATGGAAGAGAATAGGGTTTGCGCGCAAGCGCGGGCTCCTTTTTCGATGCTCTGGGTTGGTGTCTGATATAAGGAGTACCCCCATGACACTCACCCCGAAAATCGCCTTCATAAAGGCGAGCTGGCATGCCGATATCGTAGATCAGGCATACACAGGTTTTACGGATCAACTAAACGCGGATAACGCAGGCTACGAGGTGACAAGTTTCACCGTTCCCGGCGCATTCGAGATGCCGCTTCTCGCCAAACGTTTGGCCAAGAAAGGCTATGACGCCGTAGTCGCAGCGGCGTTGGTTGTCGACGGTGGTATATACCGTCACGATTTCGTCGCGGCGGCTGTTGTGGATGGCTTGATGTCAGCGCAATTGGAAACGGACGTCCCGATGTTCTCGGTCTCGCTAACGCCGCACCATTTCCACGCCAACGCCGAGCACGTTGAATTCTACACTGGCCATTTCGTCAAAAAAGGTGCCGAGGCCGCACAAGCCGTGCAGCAGGTTTTATCACTGGAAATCTGACATTGGCATGCTGATGCAATTGCGTTAGCGTTTCCAAAAAGAGAGGGTGAGATATGTGGAAAGATAAACGACTTTGTGATCTGCTCGACATAGACCACCCGATCATTCAAGCCCCGATGGCAGGGGCCTCCACCCCTGAAATGGCGATTGCGGCAGCGAATGCAGGTGGTATGGGATCCCTTGGGTGTGCCATGCAAACCGCGGATCAGGTCGCCGCGGATATGCAGCAAATTCGCCAGCATACGAACCGCGCAATCAACCTGAATTTCTTCGTGCACACCACGCCTAGCCTAAGCCCAGAACGGGCGCAGGCAGCACAAGAGCGGCTGACCAGTTGGTACGAAACGCTTGACGCTGGCGAAATGCCCGAACCTGTTGAGATCAATTTCCCCTTCGATTCCACCATGTGCGACACGGTGATCCGGCTGGCCCCAAAGGTCGTCAGCTTCCATTTCGGATTGCCGGATGCATCTATGATCGCGGCCATCAAAAACGCTGGTATCGTAATTCTGTCGTCCGCCACGTCTGTGGCAGAAGCGCGCTACCTTGAAGAAAACGGAGCCGATGCAATCATTGCCCAAAGTTACGAAGCAGGCGGTCATTCCGGCTGGTTCCTCCCGCGCGGCACAGCCGAGGTTGCCGGCACCATGGCGCTCGTCCCGCGCATTGTGGACGCGGTGAACGTTCCAGTAATTGCCGCAGGTGGCATCGCTGACGGGCGCGGTATCGCCGCCGCCTTAATGCTGGGTGCCGCAGGCGTGCAGATCGGCACAGCGTTTCTGGCAACCCCCGAATGCATGGCCAGCCAAACCCACAAAACCGCGCTTCTATCGGCCAGCGGTGACGACACGATGATGAGCACAGCATTTTCCGGCCGTCGAGCCCGCACATTGGTAAACAAATACGCCAGCGAAATGGCCACAGTGGATGATTGGCCCGACTTCCCGATCATGAACACGCTTACGGGCCCCATCCGCAAAGCCTCGATCAAAGCGGACAGACCTGACGCAATCGCACTGTGGTCAGGTCAAGCGGTGGGCCTAATTCGGGCGGCCAGCACGACCGAGGTGTTCGATCAATTGGTAACCGAGGTAGAAGCGCTGATTCCGTAGGGTGGGCGCTTCACCCACCACCTCCTCAACGTGCCTTTTGCCCGAACAACACCTTTTGCGCTTCTTTGCTCTGACCGGCCTCCAAGCGGTTATGCTTGGCAACGGCACGTCCTGCTTTCACCGCAGGCCGATCATACATTCGGTCCAACCATGCAGCCATATGCGGGAAATCGGCCAAATCCTGTTGTTGGCCTTCCCACAAACACGCCCACGGCCAAATCGCCATGTCCGCAATCGAAAACTCGCCCGCTACATAATCCCGCCCCTCAAGACGGCGGTTCAGCACACCGTACAAACGCCCCGTTTCATTGCGATAGCGGTCTTTGGCGTAAGGCAAATCGTTCGGTGGATCCATAGCTGGTGCATACTTCAAGAAGTGGTGCGCTTGGCCAGCCATCGGTCCCAAACCACCCATTTGCCACATCAACCATTGGTCAACCTCGATGCGATTACGTTCAGACGTGCCTCCAAACTTGCCAGTCTTTCGAGCCAGATATTGCAATATCGCCCCGCTTTCAAAAATCGCAATCGGCTCGCCATCCGGCCCTTCATGGTCGATTATTGCAGGCATCCGGTTGTTCGGTGCGATCTTCAAGAAATCCGGCTTGAACTGATCGCCCGCTCCGATGTCCACTAGATGCAAGTTATACGGCAACCCCATTTCCTCTAGTGCAATAGTGATTTTCCAACCATTCGGCGTTGGCCAATAGTAAAGTTCGATGGGTTTCATAGCTCTCTCCAAGAAATCAAATTACACATAGTCTTTCAGCGCCCGTCCGCTGATCTGCGACCAAACCACGCTTTCATCGCTTAGCATAGTCACAATCATATCAGCAGCCTGCGTGGGCGTCATGGCAACCTCCAGATCACGCTCCACCCCTGCGGTTTGGTACATATTGGAGGCAATTTTGCCCGGATAAAACCCCATCACCCGCACGCCCTTAGGCGCACATTCGGCCTCAAGGCATCCGGTGAAACCACGAATGGCCCACTTGCTGGCCGCATAAACGCTGATCGAC
>CALCGO010000037.1 GCA_937901055.1 uncultured Rhodobacterales bacterium | reverse complement strand
TTAGCAACGGGAAAACCACCAATGCCGCAATCGCAATAGCGCCGAGCGACCACGGATCCGGCCTCAGAATAGAGGGGGCTTTGTATATCTGACTAGTTTTATCAACCATAGGCGATCAATAGGGCGAATGCCGCCCTCTGTCCAGTAGTGAGAATTCAGGACGCGTCATCATCATCGTCGGCTGGTGCATCATCAAAACGATCCGAAAGGATACGATTGGCATTCCCGTCCGGGTCATCATACTGATTGTGGCGCATCATCCAGAAGAACGCCAACAAGCCCACTCCGCCCAACCCAAGGGAAATCGGGATAAGAACTGCCAGAATATTCATGATTTACGCCCCAATCGCATCGCGTTTAATGAAACCGTGATCGAGCTGCCAGACATCGCCAGCGCAGCCATTAACGGGGTTGCGAAACCCAACAAAGCGATCGGCACGGCGATCAGGTTGTATACCGCTGCAATGGTGAAATTCTCTAGAATGCGCCGCTTGGCGATCCGCGACAAACGTAGGCTTTTGGACACTTGCGAAAGATCATCGCCCACTAAAATCAGGTCCGCCGACACACGGCTCGCATCCACCGCCGAGGCCAGCGAGATCGACACATACGCCCCCGCCAACGCCGCCGCGTCGTTCAACCCGTCCCCGACCATCAGAACCTTGTGCCCCTCGTCGGCCAAGCGTTTCAACACCGCGACTTTATCCGCCGGGGTTGCCTCTGCTATCCAGGTATTAACGCCCAGCTTCTCGGCGGCATCCTGAACTGGTTTTGGCACGTCGCCTGACAAAATCTGGATATCCACGCCATCAGACAATAATGCCGTGATCGTTTCGGCCGCTTCAGGGCGCATGGTATCCTCGAACAACAGCGCGATCGGTTCCCGCGTTCCGATGCGAAGCCAACTTGCGGATTGCTCCACATTGTGGTTTTCAACACCGCACCAGACCGCGCGGCCCAATCGTACCTCTTGGCCATCCAGAACGGCCCGCGTGCCCATCCCCGGTTCCTCGACGATATCCTCAAGCGCAGCGGGTGCAATCCCTGCCGTCTTGCCAAACTCGCCAATCGCCCTCGACATTGGGTGCACCGACCCATGGGCCACCGCGACGGCCACAGCCATATCACCCACGGAGACCGAGGGCCCGTTCATCAACTGCGGACGCCCTGTCGTCAACGTGCCGCCTTTGTCAAAAACTACCGTATCGACCTCGGCCAAACGCTCCAGCGCGATACCTTCTTTCAGCAACACGCCGTTGCGAAACAAACGCCCGCTCGCGGCCGTTAGAACCGCAGGAACAGCCAACCCCAGCGCACAGGGGCAGGTGATAATCAGAACCGCTGCCGCGATATTGACCGCCAATCGCCAATCACCGGAGTAGAACCCCCAGAACAGAAACGCCGCCGCCGACAGGATATGCACCAACGGTGCATAAATCGTTGCGGCTTTTTCCGCCAGTGATGTGTATTTGTTTTTCGAAGCTTCCGCCGATTCAACCAGCCGCGTGATCTGTTGCAGCAAAGTATCTTCGCCCAAACCCTCGGCCCGCACCACAAGCGCGCCTGTCAGGTTCAGCATTCCAGCAATAACAGGCGTGCCAGGCTCGACCGCTTCCGGCATTGTTTCACCGGTTAGCATAGAGGGGTCCAGTTCGCTTCGGCCCTCCGTCACCACGCCGTCCACCGGCACGCGCGACCCCGCCGCAACCGCGATCATATCGCCCTCGCGAAGCGCATCCATCGGTACGGTTTCACGACTTCCATCCGCGCAAATCCGCTCGGCGCGATGCACTTCCAGTGCAGCCAGCTCAACCGCCGCGGAACGCGCCACCGCACGCGTGCGGTGATCTAGGTATCGCCCAAGTAACAAGAAAAACGTCAACGACAGCGCGGCGTCAAAATATGCATGTTCGCCACCCTCGATGGTTTCCAGCAACGAAACGCCACTCGCCAAGATCAGCGCCAATGATATCGGCACATCCATGTTCAACCGCCCGACGCTAAGGGCAGTCCACGCATTCTTGAAAAACGGCACGCCTGAAAACGCAACGGTCGGCAGCGCGATCAACGCCGAAATCCAGTGCATCATTTCGCGAGTAGCACCCTCTGCCCCGCCCCAAACGGAGAACGACAACAGCATCACGTTCATCATCGCAAAACCGGCCACCGCAAGGCGTGCCAGCAAATCGCGTCCAGCCTTATCAACCACCTCTTGGTCTAAAGCGGCGTTATCCAGTTCTTTGGCGGGATAGCCCCAACTTGTCAGCAAGTCGATCAGATAGGCTTCAATTCCGGGGATGTCTTTAACCGTAAGCGTCACTCGCTTGCGGGTCAGGTTAACGCGTGCGCCCTCGATTTCAGGCAACTTGCCTAAGCCCGTCTCGACACCGCTGATACAAGCGGCGCAATGGATGGTCGGAAGGGATAGCTCGATCCGGCGTGATTGATTTGATCGTGCCTCCCCGGCGGACTTAATCAGATCCGTCGGTATCGCAACGCATGCCGGACAAACGGCAATTGATGGCGTCTCAGCCATGGCCGTCCGTCACAAACAGTTCTAGCCGTTGTTCGAACGGCTCCCCAATCGCATCTTGAGCACTTACATAGACGAACCATTTGCCTTCGCCCAGATCAGCCTTGAACCAATACCCGATGGCGTCCCGCAACAACACAGGGATCATATCTTCACGACCATGTGTCGGGCGTCCTATCCGCAGGCTGATCGCCTCGGGAAAAACGAACTCGCCGTTCGCTAAAATCGACAGGTTCACCTGCCCGTTTGCATATTTAACCTCGGGTGCCCAACCAAGCGCACGCTGGGCAACTGCACGGTCATCAAACGTCTGCGAAGCAACATAGGAGTTCTTCACTTCCAGCCCCGGAAACGTCTTAACCGCGTTATACAACAGCGTCATATTCACGGCCAAAATCGTGCCGAACGCAGCCAGCAAGATCATCAGAACCTTGCGGCCGGTTAGTTCTTTGACTGGTTTCACTTCGCTCATGGTGCTTTTCCGTTAAATACAGTGTCAACAAACGCACGATCACCGCTGGTCATATCTTCGATCCAGATGCGAACCTCCGTACGGTTACGGCTTCCAGCGGGATCCCCGGGGTCCGCTACCAAATACACACGCTGGCTGTAGGTATCATCAGCTGGCGCCAGTACTATCACACCCTCAATCCCTTGCAACTCCACATGTAGGTCTGCGTCAACGGCAGTGCTGGTCACGGTGATATGGAACGGGCGTTCCTCGCCGTGCTTGTTGAGGATACGTAAATCGTAATCGTTGCGAATGGTTCCGTCAGACAATGCGACAAACACAGGGTTCCTGATCGGTGAAACATTCACCTCGATGTCAGGGCGCACAAACAGCGCCACCAACAGACCAAGCCCGACTGCAGCCCACAGCGTCGTGTACATGATCGTACGGAAACGGATCAAGTGCTTCCACATATTTCGTGGTGGCTCTCCTGCGCGTTCAAGCGGTTCGTCGTTGGCCGTTAGATAGGCGATCAGGCCAGTCGGGCGACCAACCTTGATCATCATTTCGTCACAAGCGTCAATGCACAGCGCACAGGTGATGCATTCCAACTGTTGTCCTTCGCGAATGTCGATGCCCACCGGACACACAGCAACGCAGGCATTACAATCTATGCAATCACCAAGCGACGGATCGGCCTTGGATTCCTTCAGCTTCGCACGGGGTTCACCGCGCCAATCGCGGTAGGAAACCGTCATGGTATCCTCGTCCATCATCGCTGCCTGAATACGCGGCCAAGGGCACATATATGTGCAGACCTGTTCGCGCATGAACCCGCCGAAAATGAACGTCGTGGCCGTCAATGAAACGATAAAAGCATAAGCCACGAAGGCCGCTTGTCCGGTAAACAGCTCTATCAACAACGTCGGTGCGTCGGCGAAATAGAACACCCATGCGCCGCCTGTTGATATCGCAATCAACAGCCAAGCTGTCCATTTGGTCAGACGTAGGCGCCATTTTCTGGCGTTCCATTTAGATTTCAGCAGGCGTATCCGCGCGTTTCGATCGCCTTCAATCCAGCGTTCTACCTGAACGTAAAGGTCAACCCAGACGGTTTGCGGGCACGCATAGCCACACCAAACCCGCCCAAGTGCTGAGGTAAACAGGAACAACCCAACCCCGCCATAATCAGAAGGCCCGCAACGAAGTAGAACTCGTGCGGCCAAATCTCGATCCAGAACATGAAGAAACGGCGATCCGCCATGTCAATCAGAACCGCCTGATTGGGCATGTTCGGGCCACGGTCCCAGCGAATCCACGGGGTGATATAATAAACGCCCAGCGTGAAAATCATCAGCCACCAC
>CALCGO010000036.1 GCA_937901055.1 uncultured Rhodobacterales bacterium | reverse complement strand
AGCGTTAACCGCTTGTTCATTCTGCTCGGGGCCGACCAGAAGGCCTACCAGTGCCACTGAAAAAATCAGGAACGGAAATATGGCCAGCAAGCTTGAAAAGGCGATGTACCCGGCCATCGCGACGCCATCATCTTTCGAAAACCGCACGTAAGCCGCGCGCAAAATACGATATGCGTCGCGCACCGTTATCACGGGAATAACGGCGCCTGTTCCAGACCCATCGCCTCGGGCAACCCAAGCATCAGGTTAGCATTTTGTATCGCTTGTCCCGACGACCCTTTTACGAGGTTATCAAGGGCTGCAAACACACGCACCCGCCCCTCAACACGGTCAGCAACAACTCCAACATGGCAGAAGTTCGACCCCCGAACATGACGCGTAGCTGGCGCTTGCCCGATCGGTAAAACAACCATAAACGGTTCATTTTCATAGGCTTGTGTCAAACAGTTGTGGATTTCAGGCGCATCGCCGCGCACATGGACGGTGGCAAGAATGCCCCGATTGGCCGGCATCAGATGTGGGGTAAACGTAACCTTAACATCACGGCCCGTAGCTTTACGAAACTCCTGATCGAACTCAGATGTGTGCCGGTGAACAGGCAAGCCGTAAGCGTGTGACCCTTCGGACACCTCCGCATGCAACATAGCCTCTTTCGCGCCACGCCCTGCCCCGGAGACCCCACAAATCATGTCAATAATGATATCATCTTCCGATATCACGCCCGCCGTCAGCAATGGCAGCAACGCATATTGCCCCGTGGCAGCGTTACACCCTGTACCAGCGACCAACCGCGCGTTCGCAATCTGGTCACGGTAGAATTCCGTCAGGCCGTATACCGCAGTTTTTTGCAAATCAGGCGCGTAATGCGGGTGGCCATACCAGTGCTCATACATCGCCGTATCTTCAAGCCGGAAATCCGCCGACAGATCAACCACTTTCAAGCTTGCGGGCAAATCCTTAACGATTTCTTGGGACATCGCGTGTGGCAATGCGCAAAATGCCAGATCAACGCTCGAAAAATCGACATCCTCGATCCGCGTTAGAACCGGTAAATCCAGATGACGCAGATGTGGAAACACCTGCTCCATCGCCTGCCCAGCCTTACGATCTGCGGTCAACGCTACTATTTCCATGCCGCTGTGACCGGCAATAAGACGCACCAATTCAGCGCCCGTATATCCACTTGCACCCAGAATCGCGATTTTTTGTGTTTGTGTCATGATCTTAACCTTTGTGATTACCTTGCGACTTACGTCAAAACGCCAGCGCAATCAATCACGCAGCGCTAAATGTCAGAGAATGGCCCAAAAATCGTTCGGCGCTTCGGCTAACCTCCACCGGGTCACCGGAGGTCAGATAGCTGACGTCGCCATGGGCCACAAATCGCGGGTGTCGTCGAAGATAATCTTCCAGACTGTCAGCTACGATCTCCGGCTGTACGAGAATACGCGTCGATTTAGGCAAGGCTGCCCGAAACCTTTCCTCGACCAGAGGGTAATGTGTGCAGCCCAGAACGGCGGCCTGCGGGTTTGGCAAGGTTTCCAACAAGGTTGCCACATGTGCGTCAACCAAGGCCTCGGCACCCAAGCTATCACCCTCTTCAATCGCTGCAACCAGACCGACACACGCCTCGCCGATCACGTCAACGTCACGGGCGCGGAATTTCAGCTCGCGCTCAAATGCTCCACTAGAAACCGTCGCA
>CALCGO010000035.1 GCA_937901055.1 uncultured Rhodobacterales bacterium | reverse complement strand
TGGTGACATGTGATCAGGTTTTGCGCCACGGGCGCGTTGGTTCCATGTGGTCCCTTCGTCGTCGTCCTCGTGGTCCATGGACGTAAGGGTTTGTGCCCAAGTGGATTTGGTGGTTGCGATCAAATCGCGGCGCTCTTGGCGACCAGCGTCACCCGCGGTGTCTGATAGCTGCGCCAAGATCTGTTGCGCCACCTGTTTTGCGTCCCCGACGATACCGACGCTCACAGGCTTGGTTAGGCCGATGCGGTCGGCGTTGATGTCGACCTGAATGATTTTTGCATCCGTGGGCCAGTAGTCAATTCCGTATCCTGGAAGTGTTGAAAACGGGTTCAACCGCGTTCCAAGCGCCAGTACCACGTCAGCTTTCGAGATCAATTCCATCCCTGCCTTCGAACCGTTGTACCCAAGCGGTCCCGCGAACAGGGGGTGCGACCCGGGGAAAGCATCGTTGTGTTGATAGCCGCAACAAACGGGGGAGGACAGGCGTTCGGCCAGGTCCTTTGATGCCTCGATAGCGCCGCCAATAACGACGCCAGCACCGTTCAAGATGACGGGGAACTTGGCCTCGGACAGCAACTTCGCCGCCTCGGAAATAGCGTTTACACCGCCGGATGGGCGCTCGAAGTCCACGATGGCAGGCAATGTGATGTCGATCACCTGCGTCCACATATCGCGCGGGATGTTGATTTGCGCAGGCGCGGAGAGGCGCTTGGCTTTCATGATCACACGGTTCAGAACCTCGGCTATACGGGAGGGGTCGCGAACTTCTTCTTGGTAAGCCACGCAATCGGCGAACATGCGCATTTGTTCAACTTCTTGAAAGCCGCCTTGGCCGATAGTCTTGTTTGCCGCTTGCGGCGTGACCAACAGCATCGGCGTGTGGTTCCAGTATGCCGTTTTGATCGGGGTCACAAAATTGGCAATCCCGGGGCCGTTCTGGGCAATCGCCATGGTCATTTTTCCGGACGCGCGCGAAAAACCATCCGCCATCATCCCGCCACTGTATTCGTGGGCACAATCCCAAAAGGTAATACCTGCCGCCGGAAAGTAATCCGAGATTGGCATGAAGGCAGAGCCGATAATGCCGAACGCATTGTCAATTCCGTGCATTTGCAGAACCTTTACGAAGGCCTCTTCGGTGGTCATTTTCATGGCGATATCCTTGTGATGATGTGTGTAAAGCTGGGGCCGAATATGTGCGAGCCGGCGTGTTGGTAATAGGGCCAGAATTCAAGTGGAATTATAGCCAGTTTTCATTTCTACGATGGCCTGTTCAATTCGTTTAATGCCTTCGGGAATTTTTTCTGACGGAATCGAAGAATAGGCAAGCCGGAAGAAATTCTTTGGGGCGTCTTTGCTTTCAAAGAACGGCGCGCCAGCCTCGATCAATACGCCTTGTGATTTGAGCTTCTCGGCCAGTATTTCCGTGTTAATTTCCAATGGGGCTTCCACCCAGAAACTTGACGCCCCGAACGCGGCGCTGCCGGCAATAACCATGCATGTGCCCTTCAGTGCCTCGTCCATCACGTTGCGGCGTTTATGAAACACATTACGCATGCGTTTGATCATGGCATCGTAGTGCCCAAGGCCTAGAAAATACGCTGTTGTGCGTTGAATGTGGCCGGGTGGGTGGCGAAGAACGGCGGAACGCAGCGCGCGGGCTTGTCGAATGAATGGTTCCGAGGCGACCATGTAGCCAAGGCGTAAACCGGGAAATAGCGACTTGGAAAAGCTACCGGTATAGATCACTCGCCCGTCTTTATCTAAAGATTTGAGGGCAGGGGACGGCGCCTTAAGAAAACTCATCTCGAACTCGTAGTCATCTTCAACAATAATGAAATTCTTTTCACGGGCTAGTCGCAACAGTTCATGACGCCTCGCCATCGGCATGGTGGTCGTCGTTGGGCATTGATGACTGGGCGTGGTGAACAACACATCAAAGTTTTCGGGCAGGCGGTTCGGTGGGAGGCCATCGTCATCAATTATTACAGGATATTGTTTGCACCCAATATATCTCAGGATTTCACGCATACTGTAATAACCCGGGTCCTCGAAAGCGGCCCCGCGATCCGTGTTAAGTAAAATTTGCGCCGCCATCCACAAGGCGTTTTGTGCGCCTAGTGTAACCAGGATTTGTTCAGGCTTTGCCAGTATTCCACGCCGTGGCAGGGTGTTTCTTGCGATAAAGTTGATTAGTTCAGGGTCATCTCGTTCGGCGTAATCCGATGTTAGGCTGTCGAACTCCTTCTTCCCCAAGGCTTGCAGCGCGCATAATCGCCAGCTGGATTGATTGAACAATGTGCTGTCGGGTTGGCCGTGTATAAAAGGATATGGGTAGCTGCGCCAATTTTCCGGTTTGTGGACGCTTTTGCCGCCGGTAAAATCTTGCTGTACCGCTTGCGCCCAATCGACTTTGTCCTCCACCATCGCACCGGGGATCGGTTGCAACGGGGCTAAGGGAGCGGTTTCCGTAACGT
>CALCGO010000034.1 GCA_937901055.1 uncultured Rhodobacterales bacterium | reverse complement strand
GCCGACGGAACCCGCGCGTTTCGATTTATCGAAGGCCCGATTTTTTGCCAGCTTCTAATGGCGGACGAGATCAATCGCGCCAGCCCTCGCACCCAATCCGCGTTGTTGCAGGCGATGCAGGAACACCATGTTTCGGTTGCCGGACAGCGGCGCGATTTGCCCGCGCCATTCCACGTTCTAGCCACACAAAACCCGATAGAACAGGAAGGTACTTATCCACTGCCCGAAGCACAGCTCGACCGGTTCTTGCTGCAAATTGATGTGGATTACCCTGACCGCGACGCCGAAAGGGATGTCGTTTTGGCAACCACGGGCGTTGAAGATGCCGAAGTTTCCGCGGTGTTCGACGCTGCCGGCCTGATTGCCGCCCAAACTGCCGTTCGCCGTATGCCGATTGGTGAAAGCATTGTGGATTTGATCCTCGATCTGGTGCGCGCAGCGCGACCGTGCGAGGGTGCATCAGACCTTGTTAACAATTCGGTAAGTTGGGGGCCGGGGCCACGTGCTGCGCAGGCCTTGTCGTTAGCGGTGCGCGCACGCGCGTTGATGGACGGGCGGTTCGCCCCCAATGCCGATGATATTGCTGCGCTTGCCCATCCGGTTTTAAAGCACCGCATGGCGTTGGGTTTCGCGGCGCGGGCCGAAGGGTTAACGGTTGATAAACTCATCTCGACACTCGTCGATCAGGTCCTAGGCAAGGGGAATTCTGCTTGAATCAACCCCGCCCCTCTGCAGGCCTTCGCGCAGCCAGCGAAGGTCTAGCTTCCTCTTTTCCGGCTCTTATGGTCGAGGCCTCGCGCCTTGCTGCAAGTGTCGCGATGGGGGATCACGGGCGCAGGCGGGCAGGCGTGGGCGAGGATTTCTGGCAATATCGCCAAGCATTGCCGGGCGATGATTTGGCGACTGTTGATTGGCGGCGATCCGGTCGATCCGACACAGCCTATGTCCGCGAACGCGAATGGGAAGCCGCGCACACGGTTGCAATCTGGTCTGACCCTGCGCAATCCATGGATTACAGCGGCAAACGGGGCGTTCCTAGCAAACGTGCGCGCGCGAATTTGTTGGCCATGGCCCTATCCATTTTACTGTCAAAAGCGGGCGAGCGGGTTGCGTTTCCCGAAACAAACGCCGCTACACCCCGATCAGGCGAGAGGCAGCTGCAACGTATCGCGCAAGTTATATCGGGCGTCGAAGGCACGCGCTCTGACTACGGTGCCGTGCCGGAATTCGGTGACCTGAAAGCGGCACGAAGTGTGTTCCTTTCAGACTTCATGGGCGCAGACGAACAAATTTTCCCACCGCTGAAAGCCATCGCTGAACGCGCCGGAACGGGATGTTTGGTCCATATTCTGGACGACACCGAAGAAGGTTTTCCTTTTGACGGTCGCGTTATTTTTGAAAGCATGGGCGGTGGCTTGTCGTTTGAAACCCACCGCGCCAAAAGCTTGCGCGAGGAATATCGCGAACAGTTGGCCAACCGCGGCGCTGCGTTGGAAGAATTCGCCCGACAAGCTGGTTGGCAATATCTGAAACACCACACGTCCCAAAACCCACGAGCGGCCTTGCTGTGGTTGCACATGTCAATCGGGACACCACGATGAGCGCACTTGTTTTCCTGACACCATGGGTGCTGCTCGGCCTTCTGGCTTTGCCACTATTGTGGTGGTTGTTGCGTGCTACACCGCCCTCCCCCAAGCACTTGCGGTTTCCAGGCGTAAGGTTGTTGATGGGCCTGAAGGACATCGAAAAGATGCCCGAGAAAACGCCGATCTGGTTGCTGCTGCTAAGGATGCTGGCCATCGCCGCCGCGATTATTGCCTTCGCCGAGCCCGTATTAAACCCTGAAACCCGCGCCGAGGGCGACGGCCCGCTTTTGGTTTTGATGGACGGCGGTTGGGCCAGCGCGCCAACTTGGGCAGAACGCGTGGAAGAAGCAGAGCGCCTGTTGGAACAAGCCGCGCGGGCTGGGCGACCGACGGTGTTCGCTTCCCTATCCACGCCACTACCGCAAGGAATGCCATACGTCGACGCGCGCGATTGGCTATCTGTCTTGCGTGGATTGGAACCGCAGCCATGGGCGCAGGACCGGCAGACCGCGATCGAGTGGTTGAAGAACGAGCAACCCTTTGAGACTTATTGGTTAACGGATGGTTTACAGCATAGTGACACCGATCTGGCTAAGACGCTTGCCTCAAAAGGACCGCTTCGGATCATTGGGTCCGCGACAGATCCGCTGGCATTGCTTCCGCTGGAACTGGACGCGGGGCAACTAAGCGTAACCGTCATCGGAACGCCAGCAACCGCTGCACCCGTCACACTCGTCGCGCACGGAACTGCGCCGAACGGGACCGAAGTGCCGTTTGCCTCGATCCAAGGGACGTTGCCGGCTGGTGAAACCGAGGTATCTTTGACCTTTGATATGCCGCTGGAATTAACCAACCGCGTGACACGTGTAACGCTGCAAGGCCAACCATCGGCAGGGGCGGTTTCCTTGGCGGATGACAGCTCGCGCCGTCGTAAAGTCGCGTTGGTTGGCGCGTCCATTCAAGAAGGCCCACAGTTGGTCGCGCCGATGCATTTTTTGCGCAAAGCGCTTGAACCCTCGGTCGCGTTGATCGAGGGCAGTTTGGCCGACGTTCTGTTGGGAGCACCCGATGTGATCGTGCTTTCTGATGTTGGACAACTGTCGATATCCTCGACTAATAGTCTTCTGAGCTGGGTCGAAAAAGGCGGGCTTCTTGTGCGTTTCGCTGGCCCTCGCTTGGCTGCAGATGGCGCCGGGCAAGTCGAAGATGACCCCTTGTTGCCGGTGCGGTTGCGCGCAGGCGGGCGTACACTTGGCGGCGCGATGGCGTGGAATACGCCTAAACATCTAACCCCTTTCCCCGAGACTAGCCCGTTTTACGGCTTGCCAATTCCCGCAGACATCGAGGTGTTCGCCCAAGTCGTCGCCCAACCCGCGCCAGACCTAGCAGAACGTACGCTGGCCGCGTTGGAAGACGGTACGCCATTGGTTACGCAGCGCACACAAGGCGACGGACGGGTGGTTCTGTACCACGTAACCGCGAATGCGGAGTGGTCGACTTTACCGCTGTCTGGCCTGTTCGTGCAGATGTTGGAGCGCCTGTCCATCAGCGCCAACACTGGCGATGCGGGGGCTGTGTTGGAAGGGCGGATGTGGACACCGGATAAAATGCTCGACGGGTTCGGGCGCCTGAACGATGCGGATATAGGCGTGCCGGTACGCGGCGAGCGCTTGAGTGAACCTGTTGGGCCGGACGCGCAACCAGGGCTGTATACGTCGGGCGATTTGCGTGTCGCGGTGAACGTTATGCAGGCGGGTGACACGCTTTCGGCACTGGCTTTGCCTACAGGGGCCGAAATCGAGCTGCTTGGACAATCGAATGAACAATCCTTGAAACCGTTGTTCCTGATGGCGGCGCTAACGCTGTTCATGCTGGATGTTCTGGGAACATTGTGGGTGACGGGTCGCCTGTTTAATCGTGGTGTGGCACAGGCAGCAGGCGTACTGTTGATGGTCAGCCTGATCCCGATACCCGAGGCCAAAGCTGACGATGCCAGCGCAATTCTGGCCGCGAATGACACAGTGCTGGCATATGTGATTACCGGCGATCAAAGTGTCGATAACACAAGCGCCGCGGGGTTGCTTGGCCTTAGTCTGGTGCTGATTGACCGAACCTCTATCGAGCCAATCGCCCCGATCGGCGTGAATGTTGAAACGGATGATCTTAGCCTTCTACCGATGTTGTATTGGCCAATTATCACTGACCAACCGGCGCTTTCGGAAAGGGCCGTACAACGCCTGAACAGGTATCTGGCAACGGGTGGGATGATTGTTTTTGATACCCGCGACGCGCAACTTGGCAGCGGTTTCGGGGTGCTCACGCCGAACGGCAAAATGCTGCAACGCGTAACCGAAAGCCTCGACATCCCACCGCTTAGCCCTATTCCATCGGGGCACGTGCTGACGCGCGCGTTTTATCTGTTGGAAGATTTCCCCGGCCGTTGGTCTGGCCCCGATGTTTGGGTAGAGGTCACCAGTGGTGGAGCAAACCAGAACGATGGCGTGACGTCCGTTGTCATCGGCGCGAACGACTGGGCCTCGGCTTGGGCGGTTTCGGAAAGTGGCCAACCGATGTTCCCTGTAGGCCGCGGTCTAACAGGCGAGCGCCAACGCGAACTGGCGCGACGCTTCGGGGTTAATCTGGTGATGTACGTGATGACGGGCAATTATAAGGCCGATCAGGTTCACGTTCCGGCGCTGCTGGAAAGGTTGGGCGAATAATGGTTAGCTCCATCTCCTACGCTCCGTTAATCGGGTGGGAACTGCTGTCGGGCTTGGCGGTATTGAACCTGTCGGTGCTGGCGATTGCTGCCTGGTTTGGCCTGCGTGGCTGGTTATTGCGCGGTTTGGCGGCGACCTTACTGTTGGGCGCACTGCTGAACCCGTCCTATAAACAAGAGGACCGCACCCCGTTATCTGACATCGTATTCGTTGTGATCGACGAAACTGCCAGCCAAACCTTGCCTGCCCGATCAGACCAAATGCAAACGGCTGTGCCTGCAATTGTCGAACAGTTGGAGCGGCAAGCCGACGCGCCGCTGGACGTTGTCACCGTCATCGTTCGCGATACGCCTGAAGGGATGGCCGGACAGGGTACAATGCTGTTGGCGGCGCTGAATGATGCGGTAACCCAAGTCGCGTCTAACCGGATTGCCGGTGCGATCATCCTTAGTGACGGGCGCATCCACGACCTGCAAGCGCTCCGTGAATTTCCGGCGCCTGTGCATTTGCTGCAAACGGGACGGATGCAGGATTGGGATCGCCGGATAGTGATGGAAAACGCCCCAGCCTTTGGGATTGTCGGAGAAGCCCTAGAGATAAAATTGCGGATTGAGGATAGTGGCACGGTTCCAGTCGGGCCTCGCCTCGCCACCATTTTCGCCTCGATTGATGGCGGCGCGGAACAGCGCTATCAGATCCCCGTGGGTGAAAGTGTGACCCTAAGCTTGCCGTTACAACATGCAGGCATCAACTTGCTTGACCTTCGCACACCCGCCGCCAATGGCGAGATCACGGATCGCAACAACCGCGCCATCCTGCCCATTAACGGGGTGCGTGACCGCCTGCGCGTGCTGCTGGTTTCCGGTGAACCCTACGCTGGCGAACGCACATGGCGTAACCTGTTAAGGGCGGATGCGTCGGTTGATCTGGTGCATTTCACCATCCTGCGCCCGCCGCAAAAACAGGATGGCGTGCCAGTGTCGGAACTGTCGCTCATTGCCTTCCCGACGCGTGAGCTGTTCATGGAAAAGATAAACGACTTCGACCTGATCATCTTTGACCGCTATCGCCGTCGCGGTATTTTACCGGACCTCTACCTTGAAAACACTGCGCGGTATGTGCGCGATGGTGGCGCCGTTTTACTGGTTGCAGGTCCGGCTTTTGCCGAAGTTGAAAGCCTCGCGCGGTCCCCGATGCGCGCTGTATTACCCGCGCTGCCAACCGGCCGCGTAATCGAAGAAGGTTATCTGCCACGCATAACGGACGTTGGTCGCCAGCATCCGGTGACGGCTGGCCTTGAAAACACGGCTGGTGATTGGGGTCGGTGGCTGCGCCAGATTGATCTGCAACCTAGGTCGGGGCATGTGACAATGGAGGGTGCGCTCGGTAAACCGCTGCTCGTTCTGGATCGTGTCGAAAGGGGTCGTATCGCCATTTTGGCATCAGATCACGCATGGCTTTGGTCCCGAGGGTTTGAGGGTGGCGGCCCACAACTCGAATTACTGCGCCGATTGGCACATTGGTTGATGAAAGAGCCCGAATTGGAAGAGGAAGTCTTATCCGCAACCGCTTTTGGCAAACACATCAACGTCGAGCGCCGATCATTGGGCGATGCCGTATCCGGTTTGACCTTCATCGGCCCGTCCGGCCTCCAAGGAACGTCCGAGCTTTCCGCGATCTCCGCTGGCAGGTGGCATACGGAATTCGACGTCGAAGAAAACGGTATCTATCGAATTTCGGACGGAACGATCGAAACAGTGGTGGCTGTCGGCCCCGCTTCACCCCGCGAATTCGAACAACCCGTCGGGGTAAGCCCTGAATTGCTGGAACTGGTTGCAAACACTGGCGGCGGGCTGTTCCAGCTTGAAGATGCTACGCCAGATGTCCGCCGAACCCGCATGGGGCGCGTGGCCAAAGGCAGCAATTGGCTGGGCTTGCCAAGGCGCGAGGCGTACACCGTCGAGGATATCCGCCTAACGCCATTGGCGCCGGGGTGGTTGATCTTGTTGATGGTTTCGATGCTGTCGCTTATCGCATGGCGGTTTGAGGGGCGCTAGTTTTCCAGCAATGCTGCGCGCGATTGCGAATGAAACTCGCGGCGATATAGCATTAAGACGGTCACCGCCGTCGCAAGCATCAGCGCCACCGGTCCCACTAACCACGCCATACCCGCCAGTGCAAAATACATCGTGCGAATGCCACGGTTAAAACTTCGCGCGGCGTAGACGTTTAATTTCGCCGCCTTGCGGGCCATCTTGATTGCCTCGGGGTCTTTCGCGTCACCCTCGGGTACGGCGGCCATTACCACCGCGCAATAACCAAACAGCCGGTGCGACCAGACGAATTTCAGAAATGCATTGGCAAGGATCAGGACAACCAACAATATCTTCGCCTCCCAAACTACGATCGGGGCGATATCGCCGCTAAGGTCTGCTGCCACGCCCTGCAAGCGTTCCGCCTGCCCAAGTAGCGCAATACCACCGCCGATTGCGATCATCGCGGCAGAGGTGAAAAAGCTGGCACCTTGGCGCAAGGATGCCAGAATGTTGGCATCCACCATGCGAACGTCACGCGTGATCATCACTTCCATCCAGCGGAATCTATAGTCGGCGATCAGCGCGTGCGTGGAGGGGGCGTCTGGCCGGTCCATCTCGATGAACCATCCCATGATTCCCCATGCACTAAGGATAACGCCCAAAGCCACTAAATCCAGAGTTGTGAAAAAGGCGAGTATGTTCAATATATTGTTCTGCATGTGC
>CALCGO010000033.1 GCA_937901055.1 uncultured Rhodobacterales bacterium | reverse complement strand
CGAACACATCAATCGCGAAAATCTCGGGGTCTATGTTCGGGAAAGGTAAAGCTAATAGCATGAAGGCCTCCGTTTGGGCGCAGAATCCCGATGGGGGCGCATAAAGTCAAGGTGGTGCTTGGCAAAACCTTTGTGAAGGCCCATATAGTAAATATAGCCAATGAAGGAGATCGTTATGCAAAGCCGCAACCGAATTTTTGACGACATGTCCCAGTTGATGACCAACGCCATGGGTGTGGCGCAGGGTGCCAAGGACGAGGCGGAAACCGCGCTGAAGTCTATGATGGACCGTTGGCTTGCAGATCGCGATTTCGTGTCGCGTGACGAATTCGATGCGGTTCGCGAAATGGCTGCCAAGGCCCGCGAAGAAAACGCGACGTTGTTGGCGCGAATCGAAGCGTTGGAAGCAAAGCCAAAGCCCAAACCACGCGCAAAGCCGAAGGCTGACAAGAAGTAACCAGACCAGTATTCAACTTTGACACCGTCTTGATTGCAAGATTTGGGCGGTTTTGCTGTGGATAACTGAATATATCTTCTTTACTTAATTCCACTTTACGGACACCATATATCGTATGACGCGCGGCGATATCCGCGACTAGTAGTATGCTGGCCTTTTTTTAGTGGATTTATCCCGTAGGGCCGCGAGGGGGTCGATATGAACGCAGAAGAAATAACCACGGACGATTTCCATCCGATTGATATCGTCGAGCATCTGGCACATTTTCACGCATGGGATTTCGACAGGGTCGAGGACAATCAGATTGCCGTTATTATTGACGGGGCATGGGCGAATTACGCTTTGTCATTGGCGTGGCATCCGCATGACGAAACGCTGCGGATGATCTGTACGTTTGACATGGACCCACCCGAAGATCGACTACCATTGCTTTATGACGTGTTGAACCGGACCAACGACAAAAACTGGTCGGGGGCGTTCAGCCTGTGGCGGGAACAGTCGATGATGGTTTACCGCTATGGTTTGAATTTGGCGGGTGGCGCAACGGCGTCTGCCGTTCAGATCGAAGACATTGTAAGTGCCGCCGTTGCCGCATGCGAGCGGTTCTATCCGGCGTTCCAACTTGTTTGTTGGGGTGATAGCACGCCACAAGAAGCAATGATGGTCGCCATGGAAGAGGCCTACGGCCGCGCCTGAAATTAGGAGAATTCGATGTCACTAGAGACCATTAACCAATGCGGGTTGGTTCTGCTTGGGTGCGGGAAAATGGGAACAGCTATGCTTGAGGGCTGGCTGGCGAATGGGGTTAAGCCTGCCTCTGTTACCATAATTGATCCGCATCCATCGGAAAGGTTGATCGAATTGCAGGCCGACGGTTTGCGGGTGAATGTGGATTTGCCACCCTCGCCAGCGATTTGCATTTTGGCCGTGAAGCCGCAGATGATGGGTGAGGCGTTGCCGCAAATCAAAGCGTTGGGGAATGGCGCGACCGTGTTTCTATCCATAGCGGCGGGAACACCGATTGCTACCTTCGAGGAAGTATTGGGTGCCAAGACGCCAATCATCCGCGCCATGCCCAATACGCCTGCGGCTGTTGGGCGGGGGATTACGGCGTTGATCGGAAATGCTTTGATTGACGATACCGCGATGGCGATGGCCGAAGGGTTGTTGCAGGCCGTCGGGCAAACCGTGCAGTTGGATAGCGAGGATCAGATGGATGCGGTTACGGCTGTTTCCGGTTCCGGCCCGGCATATGTGTTTCACTTGATTGAAACGCTGGCGGCAGCGGGCTTGGCCGAGGGGTTGCCTGCCGACATGGCAATGCAGCTGGCAAAAGCCACCGTTGGCGGCGCTGGAGAGTTGGCAGAACGCGCGGCGGAGGACCCGTCGACGTTGCGGGTAAATGTAACCAGTCCAGGAGGAACAACTGCGGCGGCATTGGGTGTTTTGATGAATGAGGACCGTGGTTTTCCTGCGTTGTTGCGCGAAGCAGTGAAGGCGGCAGCAGACCGTAGTCGTGAATTGCGTGAGTAAAATGCTGCACTGCACAATGGACTCTTGACATTATGCTGCAGTGCACCATATAAAGGTCATCGAAACAACAAACGCTATCAGGAGCCCATTATGTTTGACCCAAAATCCTTCCCGTTCGATCTGGACCAGATGACCGAATTCTTTAAATCCAATGATTTTACAAAATCATTCGCAGCACCAACGATGCCCGGTGTTGATGCGGACGCAATTGTGGCCGCTCAGAAAAAGAATATGGCGACCCTAGTGGCTGCAAACAAAGCGGCTGCTGCTGGCTATCAAGACTTGTTCGCTAAACAGGTTGAAGTCTTCGAGGCAACATTGGCCGAAGCCCAGAAACAGATTTCTGATTTTGACCCATCCAAAATGGACGCGGACAGTGCAACAGCACAGGGAGAAGTTACCAAAGCTGCTTTTGACAAAGCGTTGGGCAACATGACTGCTTTGGCTGAAGGCGCGCAGAAAGCAAACGCGGATGCGTTCGAAGTTGTTTCTGCTGGCATCAAAGACTCGGTAGCCGAGCTTCAGGAAATGTCGAAAACCTTCACTAAGTAAATTCAACTCCTCCCGTTGAATAAACCGCTTGCCCTTTCAGGGTGGGCGGTTTTTTATTGCGTAAACGGAGGGCACTATGGCTGATTTGGATTTTGATACATTTCTGAAAACGGACATCCGCGTTGGGCGTGTTGTGCGTGCGGAACCTTACCCTGAGGCGCGAAACCCCGCGATCAAGCTGTGGGTCGATTTTGGTGCAGAAATTGGCGAGAAGAAAACCTCGGCGCAAATTACGGTGCATTACACGCCGGAAGAACTGGTCGGGCGGATGGTGATGGGCGTTATCAATTTTCCACCACGTCAGATCGGAAAATTTATGTCAGAATTTCTGGTGCTAGGTGTGCCGGATGCAGATGGCGGAATCGTGTTACTGGCGCCTGATCAGGACGTGCCAGTTGGCGGTCGAATGCATTAACTAATCGTTAACCGCCTCGCGCCAATGACGACGACAAAGGCTGACATAGCTTTCATTCCCGCCGATTTGCACCTGTTCACCAGCTGTTAACGTATTGCCGTCCTGATCTTGGCGCACCACCATCGTAGCCTTCTTACCGCAATGACAGATGGTGCGAATTTCACGCATTTCATCCGCGAGCGCCAGCAACGCCGCCGATCCTGGGAACAATTTACCAAGGAAATCGACGCGCAGGCCGTAAGCCATTACGGGGATTTTCAGGTCATCGACGACGCGGGCCAGTTGCCAAACCTGATCTTCGCTAAGAAATTGAGCCTCGTCTATCAGGATGCAAACGAAGGGGCCTTCAGTTTGCCGCGCCTCGATCATTGCGAACAGGTCACTGTCTCGTGAAAACATATCCGCATCAGCTGTGATACCGATACGGCTGCCGATCTGACCTTGTCCGACACGGTCATCTAGCCGTGCGGTAAGCAGGTACGTATCCATCCCGCGTTCGCGATAATTGTGCGCCGCTTGCAAAAGTATCGTGCTTTTACCGGCGTTCATCGTGGAATAGTTAAAATATAGTTTAGCCATCGTTTAGCAGGACCGTTTCAGTAAGACAGAGCCAACCGAATACCCCGCCCCAAAGGAGCAAATCAAGCCCAGTTCGCCGTCTTCTATATCTTCAGAGTATTGTGAAAACGCGATAATTGACCCAGCGGAGGAGGTGTTGGCATAGTCCTGCAAAATATTGGGTTGTTCATCAGGTTCGGGAACGCGGCCCAACACCTTACGCCCAATGAAATCATTCATAGCTTTGTTGGCTTGGTGAAGCCAAAGACGTTTCAGCTGGTCGGGGCTGGCACCTTCGGATTCCAGATGGCCAAGAATGTGCTTGGCGACAATCGGTAAGACTTCCTTAAAGACTTTGCGTCCGTTTTGCATGAATTGCATATCACGACGATCCGCAACCCCATCAGGGCGGGAGCGGCGCAGGAAGCCGTTATTATTGCGAATGTTGTTGGAAAACTGTGTCAGGCACTTGGTCGAGATAACTTCGAAATACGCCCCTGTTGCGTCTTCTTTCCGCTCGATCAACGTAGCGGTGCAGACATCACCGAAAATGAAATGGCAATCACGGTCGCGCCATTCCAGATGGCCGGAGCATATTTCGGGGTTCACGACCAGAATGGCGCGTGCGGACCCAGATCGGATCATATCACTGGCGGCCTGAATACCAAAAGTGGCCGAGGAACACGCGACATTCATGTCAAAACCGAAACCGCTAATTCCTAACAAATCCTGAACCTCGATCGCGATGGCGGGATACGCGCGTTCAAGGTTGGAGGCCGCGACTATTACGGCGTCCACATCCGCCGCCGTCTTGCCTGCCTGCACGAGGGCCTTGTTGCAAGCGTCAACAGCCATTTCGGCCATCACACCGGGTTCATCATCCGCGCGTTGGCGCAACTGCGGGTGCATGACTTTGGGATCCAAAATGCCAGATTTATCCAGCACGTACCGTTGATGAATTCCGCTGGCTGCCACGATGAAATCGGAACTGGAGTGTGCCATTTCAGTAACGTCACCTGCGGCAATCGCATCCGCATTTTCGGCGTTGAAATTATCGGCGTAAGCGTTGAAAGCTACAACTAGTTCGTCGTTCGTTATAACCTGAGACGGGGTGAAAACGCCGGTCCCTGAGATGACGGGTTGATGCATAATTGGCTCCTGAAAAAGTAAACAGGAGTGAAACCTGTCAACCGCGATGGGTCAAGTGTTAACCCTAGGTTAATCCGCGTAGTTAGCGGTAAAAGATGTTACCGCCAAAAGCGCCTAACCTTTTTAGTGTCCCGAACCAACCCGGTGCCATCGTGCTTGCGTGAAAGAACAAAGCGCCGTTGGTGATGTCCTCGCCACGGTTGGTCAATAAAGCGTGCGCGGTGCTGTTAGCATTCGCGAGTGCTTTGGGTTCGTTGTAAATTAACGGTCCGGCGCACCGATACGAGAACTGGCAAGAGCCGTTGTACCGTTGATCCACGACACCACAGACGGTCGACGGAAATTGGGGATTGTTGGCTCGGTTTAGGACGACTTCCCCAACCGCACGCCGCCCAATTTCACCGGTGCCGCGCGCCTCGAAATATAATGCTTCGGCAAGGCAGGATTGGGCATTCGTGTCGTACCCGGTTTCCACGGGTTCAGGTTTGGAGGCGCAGGCGGCCAGCAGTGCAAGTATGGGGATAAGCGTGAGTAATCGAAGTAACGTCATGTGATAGTCCCGAATATATTCCGGCTGATTATAGGCGATAATGCGGAAGATGTGAACGCCCGTAGGCATTAGGTGTTGCTGCCATGCGGATATTCCGATTAATACTGCCCTGCGGCCCCTTAGCTCAGCTGGATAGAGCATCTGCCTTCTAAGCAGAATGTCGCAGGTTCGAGTCCTGCAGGGGTCACCATTGTTAGTCCGGGACCGTGCTATCTACCCATACGCCAAATGCGTCTTGCACGTACTTAACGCAAGCCAAGTTTGCTTGTTCGCGATTGATCCCCTCGATGATGGCCTTATAGAGCGCACTATCATCGCCAGTAAATGGATGTGGGGAAAACTTCCACTTTCCCATAAGCCAGATTTTAACGCCCATTTTTTCAAGATTGCCTGAGAGCCACACATCATCGACCATCCAGACTGTTTCGGGTAATTCAAAAGCGGTGTCGTCAAACTGATCAGGCTTGACCATTACGCCTCCATAGCCTTCGAACATATCGACATATCCACTTTTGCTGAACAAAATGCGCTCTGGCTTTTCTGCAGCTGGAATCGAGATACGGCGTTCTTTGAGCATCTGTTTAAGACGGGCAAGTCGATATTCCAATTTGTGAATTCCGCCAGCAAGCTGGGCACGAGGCTTTTTGCCACCGAAGTAGTTAGCCCCTGTAATGTGTTTGGGATGGTCAAGCAAAATTCCCGAATTACATAGGCATTCATCTGGGTGTGAGTTGCGCGCCTCTATAAACCGCGCGGCCCAACCGGGTTCATAGAACCGATCATCGTCGCAGAATAGAAGGTCAACATCCTGACCACGGAAACGTTTGACGGCGGGTAAAATTTTGGTTGCGGGACCTAGGTCGTCATCAACGACTTCTACAGAAACGCCATCAGGCACGTCTGGTAAACAAAATGTGTGATCTGGAAAACGGCGATAATTTTTTGGCACGTAGACTGTCAGAGAATCAATTTTTGCGCTCTGCTGAAGCAACGACCCCAACGTCTTTCCCAAATCGTTAAATCTAGGGGGTATGGTGGACAGTGACAGGTGGATTGGGCGCATGCAAAAATCCCGAAGTTAATAACTTGGTAAAATCAGATCACGTTGAACGATTTTATCGTGTTTGTGTCGCGAATAGACTGTTGATGCAAATATATTGTTAGCAATTAAGTTTTCTGGGTGTTTTTGAGTGGATGTTGCACGCGAATCTACCGTTCATGACTCAAAGCGCAATGTTGAAGAGTTTGCTGCGATGATATCGGGGTCATGCGGGAAGGTCGTGTTGGGCTGAGAGTGATTTTCCCCCAGCCCGGGTTTTTGAGAAACTAACGGGTTCTATTGGGCCATTGTTTCGATGGGCTTGCTAAGGTCGATACCTTTGACTTCAGCGCCGTTTACCAAGTCTTGCGTGTAAGTTTGCGCGGCTTTGGCCCATGCAACTTGTTCCAGTTTTTCCATGATTTGGTGTTTCACAGAATCGAATGGCAATTGTTGCCCCTCGGCTTTTTCGTCCATGCGAACGATGTGAATCCCGAAACGTGTTTCCACGGGTTCTGGGTGCAATTCGCCAGCAGCGAGGACGTCCAGAACTGCTTCGAATTCAGGAACCGTGTCGCCAGTGCCGACCTGACCCAGCGTGCCGCCTGCATCTTTCGACGGGCAATCCGAGTTGCTCTTGGCGATATCCGCGAAGGCTTTCGGGTTCTTCTGGATGGTCGCGATAAATTCGGATGCGTTCTTTTTGGCAACCTCGCGGGCTTCCTTGTCTTCGGGTTTAACCGCGAAAAGGATGTGGGCGGGTTGGAACAAGTTTGGAGAACGAAAGATCTCCTTACGGGTGTCGTAGATAAACTGACACTCGGTTGCGGAAACGGCAGGGATATCCATCTCCTGTTCCAGAACTGCGCGGATCAGTGACTCGTCTTCGGTTTCTTGTTTGTCGCCATCCAGCATTTGTGGATCAGGTTTTAGGCCAAGGCGACCTGCTTCTTGCAACAACAGCGCGCGAATAACCATTGCGCGTGCGGCTGCCTTCCATGCCCAACCGGGTTTATCCTGTGGGGCATTGTGATTTTGAGCCTCGGCAGCGATATCTGCCGAGGAAATGGTTTCGCCGTTGACGATAACGTCTGGCATTAGCGGGTTCATGACTTTTTACCTTTACGAGTACGAACGATCTGGTAGCCCGGACGCCATAGGTAGCGAACAGGAACCGACAACATGTGAACCAACCGTGTGAACGGGAAGACCATGAAGATCGTCAGACCGAAGAAGATGTGCAGCTTGAACAGGATATTTACGTCTTTGATGTAGCTTGCAGCGTCACCGTCGAATGTAAAGATACCACCAGCCCAGTGCATGAACTTGGTCATTTCGTGACCGTCCAGATGGCCGAGGCTGACGAAGATCGTCATTAGGCCAAGGATTACCTGAGCAAGCAACATCAACAGGATTGACGTATCCCAGAACGAGCTGCGTGCGCGGATGCGTTCATCAAACAACCGACGATGTGCCAGCATAAGACCGCCTGCAAGCATCGCGATGCCCGCAGAGCCACCAAGCACGATCGCGATGATCTGTTTGGCACCGTGGCTTACGCCCATTGCATCCCAAACGGCGAGCGGTGTTAGAAGGCCAACCAAGTGGCCACCGAAGATCGCTAGAACGCCGACGTGGAAGAGGACAGAGCCCATAATCAACTGCTTACGACGAAGCAGTTGGCTGGAACTGGATTTCCATGTGAAAGGGTCACGCTCATACCGAACGATTGATCCAACCGCCAGCACTGTTAGCGCGATGTATGGGAAGATTCCGTATAGAAACTGATGCATTGTCGCCTCCTATTCGTTCATTGCAGCGGCTGGCTGCGTGTTGGCGGGGATGTCCATGTTGGCTAGAATGTCGCGCGAAACGGGACAGCCTGCGTTTGGATCGGGTCCGAAAGTAACCTCGGCTTCTTCCCAGACATCGTCTAGGGCCTCGAGGTCTTCTGGATCGTCGTCTTTGACGGTCAGAAGTTCCTGAACCATTTCGCTGGATGCTTCTACGCCCGCAAATTCAGCCAATGCGGCCAAAACAGCTGCGTAGTTGCTTTCACGGCGGTGCAGGCGTTCAGCCAAGGCCGCGATAATGTGACCCGCGTCTTCCAGCATTTCTTTCGCTTCATCCATTGGACGATTTGAAAGGAATTCTAGCAAGATTGGCAAATGGTCCGGCAATTCGGTGCTGACCAGATCGAAACCACCAGCGCGGTAGGTTTCAAGCAAATCAACCATTGCAGGGCCACGGTCACGGCTTTCACCGTGCACGTGCTCAAACAGGTTCAAGGACAAGGTGCGGGAACGATCGAACAGCACAACGAACCGTTCCTGCAATTCGTACACATCGAACTTTTCCATATCGGCCAGAAGCGGCTGCATAGCAGCGACGGCATCCTGTGACAGGATACCTTCGCTGGCGATGATCTCGCGTATCTCCCCAACGGCGGCCTTAAGGTCGTCGCTGGGATAGCTTAGCAAAACCGAGAGGGCTTTGAATGTGACGCTCATCGTGCACCTCCAGTCGGAACCACGAATTTACGTGAACCGAAGATCTTCTTGCCGCTGTTGCCGGTGGAACATCCGTTACCATCGGTAAAGCCACATCCGCCCTTCATGTCGTACGCATCTTCGACAGCTTCGCGGTGCGTTGTGGGCACTTTGAAACGTTCCTCGTAGTCTGCGATCGCCATGATTTTGTACATGTCTTCGATTTCCAGCGGGGTCAGGCCAACTTGTTTGGCAATACCCAGATCAACAACACCATCAACAGTTTTTGAGCGCATGTAGGCACGCATGGCTAGCATCCGTTCCAGCGCCGTGACCACAGGGGCCTCGTCACCTGCTGTCAGCATATTGGCCAGATATTTCACCGGAATACGCAAGGACTGTACGTCCGGCATGTTGTTGTTGGTAGAGATGGCACCAGCTTCGGCCGCATTCTGGATGGGGCTGAGTGGCGGGATATACCAAACCATTGGCAGGGTGCGGTATTCAGGATGCAGCGGGAAGGCAATCTTCCAGTCCATCGCCATTTTCCACACAGGGCTGTCGATCGCGGATTTGATCCAAGCTTCAGGGATGCCTTCCTCACGGGCGGCGGCCTGAACTTCGGGGTCATTCGGGTCAAGGAACACACCAAGCTGGGCGTCATATAGATCCTGTTCACCTTCAACCGAAGCGGCTTCTTGAATCTTGTCTGCATCGTACAACATCACGCCAAGGTAGCGGATACGGCCAACACAAGTTTCCGAACATACAGTCGGTAGACCGGATTCAATACGAGGGTAGCAGAATGTGCATTTCTCGGATTTTCCGGATTCCCAGTTGTAGTAGATCTTTTTGTATGGGCAGCCCGATACACACATCCGCCAACCGCGACATTTGTCTTGGTCGATCAGAACGATGCCGTCGTCTTCGCGTTTGTAGATCGCGCCGGATGGGCAGGATGCTACGCACGTAGGGTTCAAGCAGTGCTCACAAAGGCGAGGAAGGTACATCATGAAAGTATTTTCATACTCGCCATAGATTTCCTTCTGGATGCCATCGAAGTTGTAGTCCTTCGAGCGTTTTTCGAACTCGCCACCAAGAATTTCTTCCCAGTTTGGACCCCACTCGATTTTCTCCATCCGCTCGCCGGTAATTCTGGAACGAGGGCGTGCCGTTGGGAACGCATCCATTTCAGGAGCCGACTTCAGGTGGTCGTAATCGAAATCAAACGGTTCATAGAAGTCGTCGATTTCCGGCAGGTCTGGATTGCCGAAGATATTCGCCAAAATCCGCCATTTCGCACCTTGTTTTGGGTGCAGTTTGCCGGATTTTGTGCGTGTCCAGCCACCATTCCAACGCTTCTGGTTTTCCCAATCTTTCGGGTAGCCAATGCCGGGTTTGGTTTCGACGTTGTTGAACCAAGCGTATTCAACACCGTCGCGACTGGTCCAGACGTTCTTACAAGTGACGGAGCAAGTGTGACACCCGATACATTTATCGAGGTTAAGCACCATGCCTATTTGTGCACGAACTTTCATTAGCTCTGCCCTCCTTTTGCCGGCTCATCGAGCCAGTCGACCTTGGTCAGCTTACGTACAATCACGAATTCATCGCGGTTGGACCCAACTGTTCCGTAGTAGTTGAACCCGTAGGACTGCTGGGCATAGCCACCAATCATATGGGTCGGTTTAAGCGTCGTTCTGGTAACCGAGTTGTGGATACCGCCACGAAGACCAGTCTGTTCAGACCCCGGCACGTTCACGATCTTTTCTTGAGCGTGATACATGAACAAGGTGCCTTCTTTCATCCGCTGCGAAACAACAACACGGGCTGTTAGCGCACCGTTGACGTTATAAGCCTCGACCCAGTCATTATCGACCAGCTTGGCTTTCTTGGCGTCAACTTCCGACATCCAGACCACCGGACCACCACGGTTGAGCGTTAGCATCAACAGGTTGTCCGAATAAGTGGAGTGGATACCCCATTTTTGGTGCGGCGTGATGAAGTTCAGGACCACGTGCGGTTCGTTATTCTGTTCCGCAGTGTTCACGTCTTTGGTGATCGTTTTCAGATCGACCGGAGGACGATAGGTACAGAAACCCTCACCGAATGCACGCATCCACAAGTGATCTTGGTAAAGCTGTTGGCGACCAGACAAGGTACGCCAAGGGATCAACTCGTGGACGTTGGTGTAGCCAGCGTTGTAGCAGACTTCCTCGGATTCAATGCCAGACCACGTTGGGCTGGAAATGATTTTCCGTGGTTGTGCTGCAATATCGCGGAAGCGGATTTTCTCATCCTCTTTCGGCAATGCCAAGTGTGCGTGCTCGCGACCCGTGGCTTTTTCAAGCTCGTGCCATGCTTTAACCGCAACTTCACCGTTGGTTTCAGGGGCCAGCATCAGGATCATCTCGGCGGCATCAATAGCCGTGTCGAGTTTCGCCATGCCTTTGGTTACACCTTCATCAGTTACAACACCGTTCAAGTCTTTCAGGTGATGCATTTCGACTTTGGTGTCCCAAGCGATGCCTTTACCGCCGTTGCCGACTTTCTCCATCAGAGGGCCAACAGATGTGAAACGCTTGTAGAGGTTCGGGTAATCCCGTTGAACTTCTACATAATTCGGGGCGGTTTTGCCCGGAATTAGTTCACATTCGCCTTTCTTCCAGTCTTTAACCTGATCCTGCGCGATTTCGGCAGGGGTATCGTGCAGCAATGGAAGTGCCACAACATCAGTTTCTTCGCCCAAGTAACCCGGTACGATTTCCGAGAACTTCTTGGCGATAGACTTAAAGATTTCCCAATCCGAACGGCTTTCATACGCCGGATCAACAGCCGCTTGTAGCGGGTGAATGAACGGGTGCATGTCAGATGTGTTCAGATCGTCTTTCTCGTACCAAGAAGCGGTAGGAAGAACGATGTCTGAATACACAGCCGTTGTGGACATACGGAAGTCAATTGTCACCAACAGGTCGAGTTTACCTTCTGGCGCTTCGTCATGCCATTTGGCCTCGATCGGTTTTTGACCACCTTCTTCGCCAAGGTCTTTTCCTAGAACACCGTGATCGGTGCCCAATAGGTGCTTGAGGAAGTATTCATGGCCTTTACCCGAAGAACCCAGCAGGTTTGAACGCCAGACAAACAGGTTACGCGGCCAGTTTTCCGGTGCATCCGGATCTTCGCACGACATTTCCAGATCGCCTGATACCAGATTCTTGGCAATGTAGTCCTTGGTGTCCATGCCTTCCGCTTTCGCGGCTTTCACAACTTCCAGCGGATTGGTTTTCAAAGACGGGGCCGACGGCAACCAACCCATGCGTTCCGCACGGATGTTGTAGTCGATCATGCTGACGTCTTTCCAGTCGCCCTCAGGTGCCGTCGGAGAAAGGATTTCATCCGACGTTAACGTTTCATAACGCCACTGGTTGGTGTGTGCATACCAAGCCGAGGTGGAGTTCATATGCCGTGGCGGACGTGCCCAATCAAGCGCGAATGCCAGTGGCTGCCAGCCGGTTTGTGGACGCAGCTTTTCCTGACCAACATAGTGGCTCCAACCACCACCGGATTGACCGACTGCACCACACATGACCAGCATGTTGATGATACCACGATAGTTCATGTCCATGTGGTACCAGTGGTTCAAACCAGCCCCGAGGATGATCATCGACTTACCGTTGGTGTCTTCGGCATTCTGGGCGAATTCACGCGCTACCTGAATGATTTGGTCACGTGGTACGCCAGTGATTTTCTCGGCCCATGCAGGTGTGAACGGGATGTCGTCATTAAAGTCTTTCGACACCCATTCGCCGCCAAGACCACGATCAAGACCGTAGTTAGCACAGAACAGATCGAACACGGTTGCCACTAGGGCTTCGCCGTCTTCCAGCTGAACTTTCTTCACCGGAATGTTGCGGGTCAGAACTTCTGGATGCTCACAATTTACAAAGTGTTCCGTCGCTTCACCACCGAAGTAGGGGAAATCAACGCCAACAACGTCGTCGTGGTCCTCTTCAAGGATCAACGACAGTTTGAGGTTGGTGTCTTTGTCTGTGGCGCGTTCTTCAAGGTTCCACTTCTTGGAACCGTCCCAACGGAAACCTACGGAACCGTTTGGTGGAACCAGATCACCGGATGTGCCGTCAATCGCGACAGTTTTCCACTCGGGGTTCTTCTCTTGGCCAAGTTTGCCTTTAAGGTCGTCAGCACGCAGCTGGCGGCCTGGAACAAGCTTGCCGTCTTTTTCTTCCATAACAACAAGCATCGGCATGTCGGTATATTGACGTGCGTAATCTTCGAAGTATTTCGCCTGACGGTCCAGATGGAATTCGCGAAGGATGACGTGGCCCATAGCCATCGACAAGGCGCTGTCCGTACCGGCTTTTGGGGCCATCCAGATGTCGCCAAATTTGGCGGCTTCGGAATAATCCGGCGAGATAACAGCGGATTTGGTACCGCGGTAGCGGGCTTCTGTATAGAAGTGCGCGTCGGGCGTACGTGTCTGTGGAACGTTGGAGCCCCAAAGAAGCAGGAAGCCAGCGTTATACCAGTCAGCGGATTCAGGAACGTCTGTTTGCTCACCCCATGTCATCGGCGAGGCCGGTGGCAGATCGCAATACCAGTCGTAGAAACTCATCGCGGTGCCGCCCAGAAGGGACAAGTAACGCGAGCCAGCAGCATAGGAAACCATCGACATAGCCGGGATTGGAGAGAACCCGAATACGCGGTCTGGACCGTATGTTTTGGCAGTATAGGCGTTAGCAGCTGCGATAATTTCTGTTGCTTCTTCCCAATCGGCACGAACGAAACCGCCTTTACCGCGTGATTTTACATAATCAGCGCGAAGGATCGGATCTTCTTGCAGCTTTGTCCAAGCTTCGATCGGGGAATTGTTTGCGCGCATCTTGCGATAGCTTTTCAGCATACGAGCGCGGATCAGCGGAGTTTTCACGCGGTTGGCGGAATATAGATACCAGCTGTACGAGGCACCACGGGCACAGCCGCGTGGTTCGTGGTTTGGCATTCCGGCGCGGGTGCGCGGATAATCTGTTTGTTGGGTTTCCCATGTAACAATGCCGGATTTTACATAAATCTTCCAGCTACACGAACCCGTGCAGTTCACACCGTGGGTCGAGCGAACGATTTTGTCGTGACGCCAACGATTGCGATAAGTGTCTTCCCAGTCACGGTTCTCGTCCGTGGTATTGCCGTGGCCGTCTGCGAATGTTCCTACGCTATTGCTTTTTAGGAAATTCAGCCTGTCCAGTAAGTGGCTCATTTCATTCTCTCCATGTTTAAAAAGTCGGTGCCGGCGAAAAGAGGGGACAAAACGCCGGCACCATAGTTCACGATTCTATGGGTTTTTAACATACGCGTTAGGGCGCATATAGAACCACCAATTAATGGCGATACAAACGGCATAGAAAACCGCGAAACCGTAAAGGGCATATTGTGGTGTGCCTGCACCCATCTGCTCGCCGAATACTTTCGGGATGATGAAGGCGCCGTAGGCAGCCACAGCCGAAGTCCAACCTAGAACCGGACCTGTTTGCTCTTTGTTGAACACCATTCCGATAGTCCGGAATGTGGAACCGTTACCAAGGCCAGTTGCCGCGAACAAGATCAGGAACAAGACCATGAATGGCAGGAAGAATGTTTCAGGTGTAGCAGAAACATACGCCTGTTGCAAAATCCAAGCCAGACCAAGTGCAGAACCGACCATCGCAAACGAGATCCACTGTGTAACGCGCGCGCCACCCAGTTTGTCAGCCATCATACCACCGATCGGGCGGATAAGTGCGCCGATGAATGGACCCATCCATGCGAACATCAAGGCCGAAGGGCCGTTAGGGTTCACAAGGTCGTGGTTCATGATGCCGTCGATTTCAACGTGCTGGAAGCCAAACACAACTTTGATAGTCAGCGGCAACGCTGCCGAGTAACCAATGAACGAGCCGAAAGTCATGATGTAGATGATCGTCATCGCCCATGTGTGCTTGTTCTTAAAGATCGCGTACTGACGTGTCAGGTTTTGACCAACTGCGCCCGGGATCATTTTCAGCAAGACTACTGTCAATGCGATAACGATTGGCAGAACAATCCATTTGGAAACACCAAAGCCCGAACCGTGTGCAGCTTCTGGAAGCATCAGCCAAAGACCGAATGTTGCAGTCACAAGACCGATTAGAAGCATCCCTGTCATGATCGCGAATGCGCCAAGCGGGTTTGGAATGTCAGGGGACACATGTTCGTCACGGATGTTGTTCATGCCGAACCAGCCAAGGAAGGCTAGTGGAACAAGAAGAACCAACCATACAAGACCAGCATTGTGGATGTATGTTTCAGTGCCCGCAGGAATTTTACCAAGCATCCAACCTGATGTTTGCTCGAGGATCAGAGCGTCGCCGCCGAAGATACCCATAGTCATAACCAGCGGAATAACGATCTGCATGGTTGTAACACCGAAGTTACCCAAGCCAGCATTCATACCCAGCGCATAACCAATCTTTTTCTTCGGATAGAAGAAGCTGATGTTGGACATGGAAGATGCGAAGTTACCGCCACCGATACCGGACAACAGCGCCAAAATCTGGAACGTTGTAAGCGAAGTATCAGGGTTTTGCAGCGCGATACCGGCCCACAAGGCGGGGATCATAAGCAGTGCGGTGGTAAAGAAGATTGTATTTCGTCCACCCGCGATACGGATAAAGAAGGTTGAAGGAATACGAAGCGTCGCACCCGAAATACCTGCAATCGCACCCAATGTGAACAGATCGGATTTGGCAAAATCGAACCCGAGGTTCAGCATCTGCACAGTGATAATGCCCCAGTAAAGCCAAACAGCAAAGCCGCTTAGTAGGCTGGGGATCGAAATCCATAGATTTCGCGTGGCGATGGACTTACCGGTCGACGCCCAAAAGGCCTCGTCGTCCGGTGTCCAGTTTCTTAGATCTTTTCCCATTTCTGTCTCCTCATTTGAGTAGGTAGGATTGGGCAGGCCATGATGGCCCACCCGTTTTCTTTATTAATCAGACTTTTTCTTGGTGTGATGCGTTGTAGTCCGCAACGACCTGTGCCGAGTGCATCAGAGCGTCGTTCGCCCGGTCAGCACGGATTTGCAGCAGATCCATGTTTGCTTTTTCAAATAACGCCTCTTCTTCGGCTTCCTGTTCTGGAGAGAACCGGACGAAGAATGTCAGGAAGGAAGCGATCGTCACGACCACACCGATTGTGAAGAACACGTCGTTCCATTCCATCGCGCCTTTGAACAAAAAGCCCGCAGCCACCGCACCAGCGTTACCACCAGCACCAACAACACCGGCAACTGCGCCAAGTGCTTTCTTGTTGATGAACGGAACAACCGAGTAGGTCGCGCCTTCCGCCATTTGTGTGAACAGCGAGAAGATGATCAACATCGGAATAGCGAGGAACAGGACGTTCATCTGGCTAAAGATCATCAGTGCGATGCCTTCGCCCATCAGAACGATGAACAACCAGAATGTCCGGCCTTTAAGGCCCCATAGGGCGCCGAAGTTATCGCCGAAGATGCCGCCCAGCGTACGGGCGAAGATGTTCATCAGACCAAACGAGGCCGCGATGGCGCCAGCTGTAACAAGGTTCACATCAAAGTAATCAAAGAAGTACAGCGCGGCGGTGTTGTTCACTGTCAGCTCGATACCGAAACAGGCACCGTAGATCAGGAACAGAACCCAAACGCGGTAATCTGCCATTGCTTTAAAGTACGCACCTGTAACCTTTTCCTTCTTCGGCATCATGCCCTTGGCGCGCAACTCTTTGTAGTTACCGTCCGGCGCATCCTGCGTCAGGAAGTAGTACGCGATACCAACAAGGAAAATCACGATACCAACGGCAACCATGGAAATACGCCAAGCAGCTGCGTCAGTTACGCCAAATAGAATGATAACACCTGAGAAGATCAACGGCATAACCAGCTGCGTTACACCACCACCAAGGTTACCCCATCCAGCGCTTGTCGCGTTGGCTGTTCCAACGACGTTAGGCGCGAACATCACAGATGTGTGGTATTGCGTAATAACGAAGGAAGCACCGATGATACCGATCAGCAGGCGGAAGAACAGGAAGCTCTCGAAACTGTCCGCAAGGCCGATACCCGCTACGGGAAAGGCGCCGAATACCAATAGGTATGTATAGGACAATCTGGGACCGATCCGGTCAACCAGCCAGCCTATGAAGAACCGCGCAAACACGGTCACAGCGA
>CALCGO010000032.1 GCA_937901055.1 uncultured Rhodobacterales bacterium | reverse complement strand
ATGGCTACCGCTTTCAGGGTCAGCGGTTTGACTGCGGGTCTAAATCAGGCTTTCTTCAGGCGACCGTGTCTTTTGGGCTCGACCGCCCAGAGCTGCGCGACGATTTGATGGGATACCTGCAGCATGTGGTGAACGACACCCGAAAAGCGGCAGAATAACAGCCGAGGTGCACTTTGGATAACGTACTTGTCACAGGTGGCGCGGGCTATATTGGCTCGCACGCCTGCAAAGCTTTGAGGGCGGCTGGCTTCAACCCAGTTACATTTGACAGCCTCGTTACAGGCTGGGAAGACGCTGTGAAGTTTGGTCCGTTTGAGCGCGGTGATCTCTTGGATCGTGCACGGCTTGACGAAGTATTTGCCGCCTATCGACCTGTTGCCGTGATGCATTTTGCAGCGCTGAGCCAAGTGGGCGAGAGCATGCAAATTCCGGGGAAATACTGGCTCAACAACGCTGGAGGCTCTCTTAACCTGATCGAGGCCGCAGCAGCAGCGGGCTGTAAGCGGTTTGTCTTTAGCTCAACCTGTGCCACATACGGCGACCAAGACAATGTTGTCCTCAATGAGCAGAGCGCGCAGCTACCCATCAACGCCTATGGCGCGAGCAAGCGCGCGATTGAGGATATGTTGAGCGACTTTGGCGCCAGTGACGGGATCGAGAGCGTTATTTTTCGCTACTTTAATGTGGCAGGGGCGGACCCAGAGGGCGACGTGGGCGAGTACCACCAACCTGAGACCCACCTTATCCCGCTGATCCTTGATGCAATTGACGGGAAGCGCGCGGCGCTGACGATCTTTGGGACAGATTATGACACGCCAGACGGAACCTGCATACGCGACTATGTGCATGTCTGCGATCTGGTCGATGCGCATGTTTTGGGCCTGAAGTGGCTTGCCGAGGGCAAAGGAAGCCGTGTGTTCAACCTCGGCACTGGCGCAGGCTTTTCCGTGCGTGAGGTTATGGATCGCGCGGCTGAAGTCACTGGCAAGCCTGTACCTTGCACCGAAGGGCCGCGACGCGCGGGGGACTGCACCAAGCTTGTTTCCGGATCAAAGCGCGCTGAAGAGGAACTTGGCTGGCGCCCCAAGCGCTCGAACCTCGAAGAAATGGTGGCTGATGCGTGGATGTGGCATCAGAGCGGGCATTATGAAAAGTGAGCGGCCCTCGGCACGGCTTTTGGACATGTCCCGGCTTCTCAGCCGCGCAGGACGTGTCTTAACGGGCGTTGACAGAGTAGAGCGCGCTTACCTTGACACGCTGATTGCTAGCAATGTCCCTGCTTTCGGGCTGATCCGCACACCACTCGGCTTTTTGCTGTTGGATGAAAGCGGTGTATAGGGCGGTGCAAAATTAGACCACAGTAGCGCTGGTATTTCGCCGGTGCGGGCGGCGCAAAAGTCGTCCACTTTTGTCTGAACTGTTTGAGCAGGGAGGGCTGGAGGATTTACACTGTGGAAGTTTATTTGCAGGTGCGTCGAGCGCATTTTGATGAGGGGCGCAGCAAGCGTTCGATAGCGCGTGATTTTGGCTTGGCGCGTGGGACAGTTGACAAGATGTGCGCGTTTGCGGTTCCGCCGGGTTATCGTCGTGAACAGGATGTGCGTCGCCCGAAGTTGGACGGTTTTACGGATACCATCGATGCGTGGCTTTTGAAGGATCTGGAGGTCCCGAAGAAACAGCGCCACACGGCGAAGCGGATTTACAACCGGCTTTGCGAGGAGGCAGGGTTCACCGGCGGGTACACGACGGTGAAGGACTATGTGCGGTCCCAGCGTCAAAAGGCGCTGGAGATGTTTATCCCGCTGGCGCATCCGCCCGGGCATGGCCAGGCGGACTTTGGCGAGGCCGTTGTTGTTCTGGGGGGTGTTCAGCAGAAGGTTCACTTCTTTGCGTTTGACCTGCCCCAAAGCGACGCCTGTTACATCCGAGCCTATCACGCGGCCACATCTGAGGCCTGGATGGACGGGCATGTCCATGCCTTTGGCTTCTTTGGCGCGGTACCGCTGTCAGTGGTTTACGACAACGACAGTTGCTTGGTTGCGAAGATAGAGGCGGATGGCCGCCGCCGTCGGACGCAGATGTTCACAGAGATGCTGTCGCACTACCTGTTTGATGATCGCTATGGTCGCCCCGGCAAGGGGAATGACAAAGGCAACGTGGAAGGTCTGGTTGGCTGGTCGCGGCGCAACATGATGGTGCCGCTGCCGGAGTTCGCGGACATCGAGAGCTTCAACGCCTGGCTGGAAGAGCAATGCCGTAAGCGGCAATCGGCGGTCCTGCATGGGCACAAGGAGACGATAGGCCAGCGTTTGCAGTATGACCTTGCGGCCATGCAGCCCCTGCCATCGGCGCCCTATGAGGCCTGCGCCAAAGCCACTGGCCGCGTCAGTTCGCAATCCCTGGTGCGCTACAAGACCAACGATTACTCGGTTCCCAGCACCTATGGCTTCCGCGATGTCACGATCCGGGCCTTTGTAGATGCTGTCGAGATTGGTTGCGGCGGTGAGATCATCGCCCGCCATCCCCGTTGTTACGAGCGAGAGCAGATGGTGTTCAATCCGGTGCATTACTTTGCACTTCTGGAGCGCAAGCCCGGTGCGCTCGATCAGGCTGCACCCTTGGCGGATTGGGAGATGCCCGAGGAGCTGCAAACCCTGCGCCGCCTGCTGGAAGCGCGGCAGGCCCGACAGGGCAGACGGGAGTTTGTCCAGGTTCTGCGGCTCTTGGAGAGCTTTGATTTGCCAATTCTGTGCGCGGCGGTGCGCGTGGCGCTGCAAAAGCGGGCGATAGCCTTTGATGCGATCAAGCATCTGGTATTGTGTCAGGTGGAATGTCGCCCGGCACGGCTCGATCTGTCGCTCTACCCCTATCTGCCTCGTGCAGCGGTGCAGACCACGAAGGCCTCAAGCTACATGGCGCTGCTGTCGGAGGGCGCATCATGAATGAGATCACCGATCTTTTGTTGGCTGATCACCTCAAGAAGCTCAAACTGCCCACGGTGTTGCGCGAGTATAAGAAGCAGGCCCGACAATGTGCGGCTGAGAACAAAGGGCACGTGCCCTATCTGAGCCGCCTGATCGAGCTCGAACTGATCGACCGGGAACGGCGCATGGTGGAACGCCGGATCAAGGCCGCAAAGTTCCCCGCGCCTAAAAGCCTGGATAGCTTCGACTTCAAAGCGATCCCGGCGCTCAACAAGATACAGGTGCTGGAGCTGGCGCGGTGCGGCTGGATCGAACGACGCGAGAACGTCATCGCCTTGGGACCATCCGGAACCGGCAAGACCCACATTGCCCTCGGCCTTGGCCTGGCCGCCTGTCAGAGAGGGCTGCTAGTGCGCTTCATCACAGCCGCAGCACTGGTCCACGAGCTGATCGAAGCGCGCGATGAGAAACGTCTCCTGCGCTTGCAGAAGCAGATGCTGGCTCCAAAGCTGCTGATTATTGACGAGTTGGGCTTCGTGCCCCTCAGCAAGACCGGCGCAGAACTACTATTTGAACTGATCTCGCAACGCTATGAGAGGTCCTCAACCTTGATCACCAGCAATCTGCCCTTTGAGGAATGGACTGAGACCTTCGGCTCCGAACGCCTCACAGGCGCGCTGCTCGATCGCCTCACGCACCACGTCTCAATCCTGGAGATGAATGGTGAAAGCTACCGGCTTGGCCAAAGCCGAAAAGCAATAAAAAAACACTGATTAAGAATTGCCCCTGACGGGGCAATGCGCCCTGGGACCGCTTGCTTTGTGAGGAGCCGCTGGTCCCAGGGCGCATGCCTGAAATCAACTGCCGCTCGTCAACACCACTGGCCTACTTTTACGCCGCCCTACTGGCCCAATTTTGCGCCGCCCTTGACAGAAATAAGAAGCGTGAGGAGCAACTTGCGAAGAAGAAGTGGCCTTTAAACCCAGAGGAATTTCGTAAGTATGAGGAAGCAGCCCATAAGGCTGAGGATCACGTTAGACTGTTGCTACTGTTCTTGTTGTACACTGGGTGCAGGGTTAGTGACGCTTATGGATTGGAAGTCAGAGACGTTAATCTGACGGAAAACATCCCAACGATGTACCTTCGCCATAACAGCATAAGACGACTGGATAAGGATG
>CALCGO010000031.1 GCA_937901055.1 uncultured Rhodobacterales bacterium | reverse complement strand
CACAAAATTCGGCGCTTGCTCCTACTTTGACATTACAAATTATTGCCCGGTTGCTGCCGCCCGGTGTGGTCAACATTATCACGGGATCAGCACGTGACATTGGCGATGCGCTTGTGGGGCATCCGTTGGTCCGCAATGTAAACTTTACAGGTTCGATCAGCGTCGGCAAACATGTAATGAAAATTGCAGCCAACAACCTAACGCCGGTGACGCTCGAACTTGGGGGCAACGACCCAGCGCTTGTACTCGAGGACGCCGAGCTGAATGACGAGGCTTTCCAGAAAATGTATGTGGGCACTTTCGCGTCGACCGGCCAGATATGTATGGCTTTGAAACGGCTCTATGTACATGAGAGCCGCTATGACGAAGTGGTGGATGGTTTGCGTGCAGCCTGCGATCGCGCTGTGGTTGGTGATGGATTGTTGCCCGAAACGACTATGGGTCCGCTTAATAATGGCAGTCAATTAAACGTTGTCAAATCCATGATCGCCGAGGCAAGGAGCCACAACGCCGATGTTCTCGAACTCGGGCAAGTGCCGGACGAACAACTGTATAGCGGCGGCGGGTATTTCCAAAAACCAACGCTTGTTCTTGACGCCGATCAAAGCCTGACCGTCGTTCGCGAAGAACAATTTGGACCTGTATTGCCGATTTCAAAATTCAAGACCGAGGACGAGGCTGTCGCTTTGGCTAATGATAGCATTTTCGGATTGTGTTCATCAGTCTGGACCTCCGACGCCGAGCGCGCGGTCGCTGTCTCCCGGCGGCTTGAAGCCGGTTATACCTATCTCAACAACCATGGGCCGATGGCTCAGGACAGTCGCGGACCTTTTGGCGGCTTCAAGCAATCGGGCATCGGGCGAAATCTCGGCTATGACGGTGTGCTGGCATTTGCCGAACCGCATTCAATTTCAGGAGTTCCGGGGTTCTTGCTTTAGGACGCCGAGCAGCTAAAACGAACGGGAAAAATATGAAATTTGGTGAAAACATAATTGCCGATAGCGGTCTACCACTTGTTTATGCGGTGGATAATTTTGAACAGGTTGGAGTCAGCGTACCGGATATTCGCAAGGGCGATGCATTGCGCACTTTGGTCCGTTCCCTGTCCGGCTTCCAGAAAGAAGCGCTCGTTAGTTCCAAACGAACAGGGTTAACTTGGCGCATGGTCAGCGACGAGGGCAAATATTTAAGCGGTTATGACGCAGCTCCGCCGCCGCTATCCTTTTTGACCGTCGGTATGATTGCTTCATATATGAACGAAATCATGGCCTTAGGAAAATTGCAGAACGTCGAAATTCGTAACCTGCGGTTGGTGTTGGACAATTACTATTCGATGATTGGGTCAATGCAAAAACGCACTATGATAGGTGGGGCGTTACCTGTTGAATTAGTTGTTGAAATTGATTGTGACCTGCATGGTGCGCAACTGACCCAGTTCCTGATGAATGCTGTTTACGCTTCGCCTTTGAATGGTCTCATGCGTGGTGAGCTCGATAGTCTTTTTAACCTTTCCAAAAATGGCGTTCAAATCCCGCCGGGCAAAGTTGCGTCGCTGGAGGCTCCAATGTTACCGCATCCGGGTGATGCTGCTTCAAACGCTTACGCAGTGGCCGGTGACGAGTTGTTGCTCACACAATTGGGATTAACCGAGAAAAAGAAACTAGAAGGCGGCACCCATCAAGCCGCTTCGTCATTGACGGACCATCAAGATCGGCGGTTAAACGTTGCTGCGACAGCGGTATTGCGCGATGACGGAATTAAGGAAATCCGCCAGCAACTTTATTCTCCCCATGGTACGGAATGCCTTTTTCTATCGGAAGAAGCTCCCGTAAACGGAGGAATGGGTCGTGCTCCAGATGCAAATAGTTATATTTCCGCTGGCATTGGCTTTTGCTTTATGACGCAATTTGGTCGACTTGTACCAATGTTGAAACTTGACTTGCCCGACTACCAGATCATCCAAGACACCCATTTCTCTTTGGGTGGCGCCTCGGGCGGTACTGGCAAAGCCGGTGAAGCCGATCCTGTGGAAACGCATGTATATCTAAACACGAACGAGAGCGACGAAGTCGCACGAGAAATGCTGGATCTTTCAGAACAGACTTGTTTCTTAGACGCCTTTTGTCGGACTGATTTGAAGACCAAACTCAAAGTCGTAGATCAGGGGTAGTTCGATGGGCGTTCGATTTTTTTCAACCAAGAACCGACCTTCTCATTTGGGCCCGTATCCCTTGGAGCGGTTGAAACGGATCGATGCGGCACCGTATTTGAACAATGTTCCGCCCTTTAAACCGGTGGATTTTGACAGGCTGGAAACCCCGCACTCGCTGGTAAACGCTGTTGGCGAGTATCAGGCGATGATGGATGCTATCCGTGATGGCTTGGTCAATCGTGAACTGGCGGAGATAACGAATAACCCGGTCGAGCGTGCAGAACATCTGAAAGCTTTTGGTTATTTTTCTGACGCAACAATGGTGGGAACCTGTATGTTGCCCCAGAGCGCGTTGTTGGCCGCGCCCTATCGTAACCCGGACATTGATCGGCTTGCGGAGGATCTGCGCACC
>CALCGO010000030.1 GCA_937901055.1 uncultured Rhodobacterales bacterium | reverse complement strand
ACTACAAGAGAGCTCGGCTTATCTGGTGGGCTTCAGTATGAGATGCAGTTTTTGTAAAGCAAGTGTTACGGCGTTTGCGCCCTTAATTTTGCAGCAGTTTCAACAATGCTTTCGCGCAGAATGCCCTCGATATCCATGATCATTTTTTCGTCCATAATCAACGTCGGTGACAGGATCAGAATATTTCCCAAGGGCCGTGCAATCAAACCGCGCCTTTGACAGGCCTTGGCCAACTGCAGACCGATGTTTACCTCGTCCGAGAACGTCTCTTTGGTTTCCTTGTCAGACACGAACTCCAGCCCCATCATAAAGTGGCTGCCCCGCACGTCGCCGACGATGTCGATGTCCATCAAACCGCGCAGCGCATTTTCGAAAATCTTGCCGGTGGTTTTTACACGACCGGGAATATCCTCGTCCTCAAGAATTTTGATGTTCGCAAGGCCAGCAGCGCAAGCGGCTGGATGGCTGGAATAGGTCATACCGTGCAAGAACATCGCATCTGGCCCCGAAATCACGTCGTAAATTTCATCTGAAATGATCGTCGCCGACAGCGGTTGATAGCCGGACGTGATGCCTTTGGCCGTACAAATAATATCTGGCACCATTCCGAAAATCGCTTCGGACGAGAACATTTCGCCAAGCCGCCCCCAAGCGGTTACCACTTCGTCGGCGACGTACATGATGTCGTGCTGTTTGGTAATTTCATGCATCCGTTTGTGGTAGCCTTTTGGCGCGACCAGCACGCCACCAGCGCCCATGATCGGCTCTGCAAAAAAGCCTGCGATATTGTCTGCGCCAACACGTTCAATTTTATCGGTCATGTCTTTGGCCAGCACCTCAAGGAACTCTGCCTCTGTCATACCGTCCTCGCCTTCGCGATACTGGTAAGGCGAGCGGAGGTGATGCACGAGCCCGTTTGCGGCCGTGTCCCAGTCCTCGGAATAAGCGGGCGTTGTTAAGGCCATCGCGAGGTAAGTGGAGCCGTGATACGCCCCAACACGTGACAAGATCTGCTTTTTGTTCGGACGTCCTTTCAGGTTATTGTAGTGGTGTAGCATTCGCACTGCCGTGTCGTTAGCCACCGACCCAGAGTTGGCAAAATAGACGTGGTTCAGACTATCAGGCGCCAATGACGTGACCTTTTTTGCCAATTCAGCCGCCGCGGGGTGAGTGAAGTTGTAAAAGGTTGAATAGTAGTCCAGCGTTTTCAGCTGTTCTGTGATTGCGTCGATAATTTCTGTGCGGCCATGGCCGACATTCACACACCAAAGGCCGCCGATGCCGTCAATCAGCTCGTTGCCCTCGCTGTCCGTGACCATCGCGCCCTTTGCGCCAACGATGGCTGTGCGCGCGTCTTGTTGTTTCAGGCCATGCAGATTGGCGAAGGATTGGATCAGGTGGCTATCGGATGTAAGGATATCATCTGTGCCTGTTGGAATGTCGAGTGTCATGGAGATACCTTTCTGTAATCCGCTTGCTGTGTAGACAGTTGGGACGGTTCGATTTGATCTGTTTCATTCAGGTCAGCGATGAGGAGGATTTCCGCGTCGCGGGTGGCTTGGGTCAGGATTGTTTCGGCGGGGCCTGCAATGATGGATTGGCCGCAAAACGACAGGCCGTTGTCTGCGCCGCAATAATTGGCATAGACGATCGTTTGGTTGTTTTCAGTCGCGCGCGCTGGAACAAGTGTGTTGCACACAAGGCTGAAATCGGCGGGGTTTGCGGGGGGGACTAGAATGCGTTTGACCGCCATATCTGCAAGGGCGCGGCAGTGCTGTGCAAATTCCACGTCATAGCAGATAAGGATTGCGGTTTTCACGCCGTTTAGGGTGAAGGTGGTGTAGCTATCGCCAAAGGCAAAGACGGAAGGCTCGACTGATCCCCAAAGTTGGATTTTGCGGTAACGGCCGAGTTTGGTTCCGTTTGCATCAAAAGTGCTGGCGCTGTTGTAAAGAATTCCGCCGTCCCGTTCCGCCCAGCCGATTGTCAGACCGCATTTGTGTTTTTGGGCAAGGGTGGCGCAGCGCATTTCCCAATCGCCGCCGACGGATTGGGCCAGCTCTGCGTGGCGGTGCATTTGATTGTACCCCAGCAGGTAAAGTTCTGGAAACACAACCATTTGCGCACCCTGTTTGGCGGCTTGAGCCAGTGTTTCATCTATTTTTCTGAAGGCATAGAAAAGGTCACCTTCAGGAGATGGGCCTTGGTATGCTGCGATTTTCATGGCCCCTCCTTTCGCGTTAGACGCTTTCAAAACCAGTGAGGACGTTGACAGTGTTCAAGCCGATTTCTGCGATGTCGTAGCCACCTTCCATCACGAACAATGTCGGCAGGTTAACGGCCGCGATATCTGCTCCATAGGTCGTGAAATCTTCTGACTTTAGTTTAAAGAAGCTGATCGGATCGGTTTCAAACGTGTCCACTCCTAGCGAGATGACTAGCGCGTCAGGTTGATAGGCCGCGACCTTTTCTAGCGCATCTTTCAGTGCCCTTCGCCAAACGTCGAACGTGGTCCCCGGTGGCATCGGGTAGTTGTGATTGAATCCAACGCCTTCGCCTGCGCCCGTTTCATCTGCATGGCCAAGGAAATGCGGGAAGGCGTCCATCGGGTCGCCGTGAAGCGACGCAAACATAATGTCATCACGTCTGTAAAAAATGTCCTGCGTGCCATTACCGTGGTGAAAATCCACATCAACAATTGCAACGCGCTTCATACCGTTGTCGCGCAGAGTTTGCGCGGCGATTGCAGCGTTGTTTAAGAAACAATAGCCGCCGTACATATCAATCGCCGCGTGATGACCAGGGGGGCGGCATAACGCGAAAGCATTTTTACCAGCAAGAATTTCATGTGCGCTCGTGATTGCGACTTGCGCACTGGCGTAGGCGGCTGGCCATGTACCCGCGGTTAGGGCTGTTTCAGCGGCGAGCGCGTAATATCCAAGCAAGCCCTCGATAAAGTTTGGCTTCTTGTCAGACATGCGCCGTGCGGGCCAACAGGTTGGTATGGCTTCCCCTTTGAATCCTTCTGCCTCCCAAAGTGACCATGCGTCTTGTAGAAATTGCACAAAATCTGCGTCATGAATGCGCAAGATCGGGTCCATGCCGTATTCATTGGGCGGGACGACCGGGCCGAAACTGGTTTGCGTCAACCGATCGTGGATGTATTTCGCGCGTGATGGGCGTTCAAAGGGTTCAACCAATTCGCCACCGAACAGCTCGGTTTTCGCGTCGCGCAGCAGATGGTTCTCGCTGAAAATCGTTTTCATTTTGGGCCTATTGCGTGAAATGGAGAGCGGGATAAGCCGCTCTCCAAAAAGGTTCTACTTTTTCAGGTTGGTCCAGATTGTGTCATACACCGCCTGAACTTCTTGCGCGCAAGCTTCAACCAATTGGCCCACTGGAGTGGCAGGTGGATTGGATTCTGGCGAGTTTTTCACTGCATCAGACAGGAACGGTTCTGTACCATTTACCCCTGCCGTGTAGGCCGCAAAATTAGTCAGCGCC
>CALCGO010000029.1 GCA_937901055.1 uncultured Rhodobacterales bacterium | reverse complement strand
GCGGAGCAACATTCCAAACTGCGCAAGGTTTTGGGGCCGTTTGTCGCCTTGGCCAATCCGCTAGACTATCACACCAATATCTGGGGGGACGAACGCGCACTTACACAGACCTTCACCACGGTCATGGATTCAGAATTGGCCCTAGGTGTTGTTATTCTGGACTTTCCAAGGGATGATCGCTGCTCGTCGGAGCCGTGGGAATACGTTATCAATGCGGTCGCCCGTACCAAAACGGCGACGGGCAAACCAATGGCCATACTAGGAACTCTATCGGACACCATACCGGAAACTGTTTCCCATCGGCTTATCGATACGGGTATCATCCCGCTGTGCGGCATGGCCGAAGCGGTTGAAGCGATTGATGTTGCTGCAGGCATTGGTCGCAGGCCAAAAACCGCCTCACCCATATTGTTGCCGGTAAATGTTGTCGGGGCTGCTACCCTGAGCGAATCCGACGCGAAGAAAGCTCTGGCGTTGTATGGGGTCCATGTTCCTGGTTCGGCACAGCTGAGCGGAAGCAGTGAAGCTGCGCTTGCGGCTACAAGTATCGGATTTCCCGTAGTTCTAAAAGGTGAAGGCATTGCCCATAAAACCGAAGCTGGAGCCGTCGCTCTTAATCTTCTCTCTCCCGAAGAGGTTGGAAAAGCAGCAAATCGAATGCCCTGCGATACCTTCGTTGTCGAGGAAATGATCACCGATACCATTGCCGAGCTTCTGGTGGGTATCGTGTGTGATCCCGCGCATGGATATGTGCTAACGTTAGCTGCTGGCGGTGTACTGACTGAACTTATGGCCGACAGTTCATCACTATTGGTTCCGGCAGAAAAACAGGATATTCTGTCCGCGATTGACAGCCTGAAAGTTTCGAGCCTGCTAGATGGCTATCGCGGAGGTGCTGCGGCTAACAAAGATGCAATCGTAGATGCTGTGATGGCGATGCAGAACTATGTAATAGCTACCCTGCCGCAAGAAGTTGAAATCAACCCGTTGATGTGCGGCCCTGACAAAGCAATAGCCGCGGACGCACTGATCAAAACCGGAGGGTCAAATGACCAGTAACCCAATAAAAACGCTCCGATACGGTCGCGTACTAGAAGTAACTTTGGATCGCCCGAACGCAAATGCAATTGACTTGGCCACGAGCCGGATTATGGGAGATATATTCGCTGACTTTCGCGATGACCCAGAATTGCGCGTAGCAATAATTACCGCTGCGGGAGAAAAATTCTTCTGCCCCGGTTGGGATCTGAAGGCTGCGGCAAACGGCGATGCAGTGGACGGAGATTATGGCATTGGCGGTTTCGGTGGGCTGCAAGAGCTACCAGACTTGAACAAGCCAGTGATAGCAGCGGTCAACGGCATCTGTTGTGGCGGCGGTCTGGAACTGGCCTTGTCTACCGACATCATTCTGGCAGCTGATCACGCCACATTTGCCCTGCCCGAAATCCGCTCGGGGACTGTGGCAGATGCAGCGTCGGTTAAGCTGCCAAAGCGTATTCCTTATCATATCGCGATGGAGTTACTGCTGACCGGGCGCTGGTTCGATGCAGAAGAAGCCGCCCGCTGGGGAATCGTCAATCACATCCACCCTGCTGCCGATCTGATGACTGAAGCCCACAAAATGGCTGAACTTCTGGCTGCGGGCCCTCCGCTGGTCTATGCTGCAATCAAAGAAATCGTGCGTGAAGCTGAGGACATGAAATTTCAGAATGCTATGACCCAGATCACAAAAAGCCAATTTTCCACCGTCAGAGCACTTTACCAGTCCGAGGATCAACTGGAAGGGGCCAAGGCTTTCGCCGAGAAGCGCGACCCCGTTTGGAACGGGCGGTAGAGCATCGACAAAACTGATTGAGCGCCAGATTCTCAACGCCGCGATGCGAAAGTAGGAACCGAATGTCGAGCACTACAGTTAGCCGCGCGTTGCCGGATGGCGACTTGAAATAGCGACTAGGGTTGCGCTTTGTTATCCGCAAATCTCGTCCGACGCCCTGCCCGCTTTCTTATGCAACACCTTCGTACTGCCCGATATTAGTCGGTATTTGGGAAAATACCTGTTTTTTTCACGACTCCGTACACAAAACTCGTATCTATAGATCCGATCCCGCCAATAGGGTGGATCCGGTTGCGGATGAAATCCTCATATGCATCCAAACCTTCGACGACGACTCTTAACTGGTAGTCGACTCCACCGGTCAGCATGTAGCATTCTTGTATTTCATCCAGTAGCGCTATGCGTTTCTCGAACTCCCGCACAGTTTCTTTGTTGTGCCGTTCTAACCGGATCTGAACGAAAGCTGTAAAGGGTAATCCGTAGGCGACTGGGTCAACGTCAACACTAAACCCGCGGATTGCACCGGATGCTTCCAAATTTCGCAAGCGACGAAGGCATGGCGAAGGGGAGAGGTTAACCTTGTCAGCAAGGTCCTGATTGGTCATGCGCCCATCCTGCTGCAAGGCCCTAATAATTTGCCGATCTTTGCTGTCCATACGCCCTCCACTGGCAGATTCTGCCAAACTAATCGTATATATTAGGCATAATAGCAATCTAAAACCAGCGAGCTGTTCCTATACTGCCTCAAATTGAACTCGGATCACAGGAACATATCATGACCTCCCCTAAAGGCTTTGCCACTCGCGCCATTCACCACGCATACGACCCGCACGATAACGAAGGCTCTTTGACGCCTCCACTGCACTTGACCTCGACCTTTGCGTTCGAAAATGCTGAAGCGGGCAGCGAAATGTTCGCAGGCGAACGGACAGGCCACATCTATAGCCGGATATCGAACCCTACCTGTGATTTGTTAGAACAGCGGATTGCCACGCTTGAGGGTGCGGAAGCCGGATTGGCACTGGCTTCGGGTATGGGGGCTATCACCGCTACACTTTGGACGCTTCTCAGCCCGGGTGATGAAGTGATCGTCGACAAAACCCTATACGGTTGCACCTTTGCATATATGCGCCATGGCTTGGCAAAATGGGGGGTCACGATAACGCACATCGATTTGACTGACGTTGAAAATTTGCGTGAGGCAATCAGCGAAAAAACCCGCGTTGTGTTTTTTGAGACACCTGCCAACCCGAATATGCGACTAGTTGATATCGCCGCGGTCTCCGGCATCACAAAAGAGAGTGGCGCGACTGTCGTCGTCGACAATACCTACGCCACGCCCTATTTGACCCGCCCAATCGAACACGGGGCCGACATCGTCGTGCATTCTGCAACAAAGTACCTTGGTGGACACGGCGATGTTGTCGCTGGACTAGTCGTCGGCACATTGGAACAAGTTACCGAAATCCGACTTGTCGGGATGAAGGATATGACGGGCGCGGTGATGGCTCCGTTTAACGCCATGCTCATCCTTCGTGGGCTGAAAACGCTTGCGTTGCGAGTGGACCGCCATTGCGCGTCTGCGATGAAAGTCGCGGCGTGGCTAGAGGCGCATCCATCAGTTCGATTGGTATGTTTCCCGAGCCTAAAAAGCTTCCCCCAGCATGACATTG
>CALCGO010000028.1 GCA_937901055.1 uncultured Rhodobacterales bacterium | reverse complement strand
GAAATCAAAACCATCAACCCAATTGTACCAATCGCGAGGCCGCCCCGCAGGCCGCCCATCCACACATGGAACATCTTATAAAGGTCGTCCGCAATCTTACTCTCAGACAGCACGTAGCCCATGAAAATGAACATCGGGAGCGTCAGCAGCGGATACCATTTCATCAGCTTCATCGCTGCCGAAAACCCGATATCAAAGCCGCCTGTGTCACCCCAAAGCAGCAGTGCGGCGACAACGGCAATAAACCCGATGGCCCCGAACACCCGTTGCCCGGTCAAAAGCATCAGCATCATGGACGAAAACATCAAAGTAGCGATTAATTCATACGACATCAGATAATTTCACCCTTGAGACGTAACACGTCTTTGAACAGTTCAGAGATGCATTGCAGCAGCATCAGGAACATTCCTAAAATCATGATTGCTTTGATGGGCCACATGTACGGACGCCATGCGGATGGTGATCTTTCCAATCGCCCTACCTCTTCGGCTCCGGTGATTAGGCCGCCAAAGTATGAGAACGGTTCAGTTCCCCAGTACCCCAACGAATAAGCGGTTGAGCTGACTGCGCCGTAAAGCAGCACGCATAGATAGAAGATCAAGAACAGCACGGTGAACAAATCAAACCACGCCTTCTTGCGCATGCTCCACTCGCCGTACAGCAAATCCATCCGCACGTTGGACCCAAGTTGTATGGAATAGGGGCCGCCCAGAATGTAGTAACCGACCATGACAAACTGTGCCATTTCGAGGGTCCACAGTGATGGCAAAAAGAAAGTCTTGCTGATCGACGACCACAGCAAAACGCCCATCAGAACGAAAATACCGTACATTGCGACGCGACCAATGCGGTAGTTCACGGCATCAACCGTGCGTATAAATCCGTGCATCACGCCTAACATTCTACTGCCCTTTCGACTTTTAGGCGGACAAGTGCGTCCGCCAGCCAATTGGCAATGCAATCAGCCATCTCATCTTGCTGTTGGGCGGTTTGAATAAGATCGTTGCGTACTTCTAACATCACATTCAAATGTCCGTTCGCAAGGGCGTGTTCTTTCAGCGTATGGGTGACGCCATGTTCAGGTCCGTAGGGTTCATTCCGTAGGATCAAAGTCTCGGTAAATTGGTATGCCGTCTCTAGCATGACATCAGCAAGCCGCGCGTCAGTGTCGTGTAAAACGCCAATTTCGACGGCTCTTTTTTGGCCGTAATAAGTTGGCGTAAAGCTGTGTATCGTCACGATCACCGGCGTCGGTGTTGCGGCAATCGCCTCAGCAAGGGTCGTCCGAAACGGTTCATAAAATTCATCAACGCGATCCTGCCGTTGTGCCGCTGTAAGACCCACATTCCCCGGGACCTTAATCGCTTCGCTTTGGTGGGGCATTGCGTCAGGTGCTGACGGGGCGCGGTTGCAGTCATAGACAAGGCGGGACACGTCGGACGCTATAAGTTTTGCGTTCAAACGATCCGACAAACCTTTGGCAACAGGAAGCGCACCTGGGTCCCAAGCGGCATGACTTTCCAAAGCATCGCCAGTCAATCCAAGATCATTAAACGCGCTTGGAATGAAATTCCTCGCATGTTCGCAAACCACAACAACAGGAGATTTTCCTGTTGGGTTGAAGACTGAAACGTAGCCTTCGGTTGATGTGGTTGTTACGTGTTTCATGCGAACTCCTTGATATAAGGTTGCTTCTGATGGAGGGTGGTTGTCAATATTTTTGTTATAAAATATTACAGAGTCAAACTTCTTGTTATAGAAACAACAAAATGGAGAGTTAGATGAGCCAAGCGTCGCAGACAATATCTGATCGAATCCAACAAGAGTTAGACAACTTGACGCGTGCAGAACGGCAATTGGCGCTTTCGATTCTAGAAAATTATCCTGCTTCCGGTCTTGGTCCGTTAGCGGCGTTGGCAAAGGGGGCAAATGTCTCTGCCCCCACGGTTGCCCGAATGGTGCAAAAATTAGGGTACAAAGGGTATTCTGATTTTCAGGCAGAACTGCGCGAAGAACTGCGAGCAAGAGTAAAGAACCCGATCGCCAAACACGACACTTGGGCAGAAGCGGCACCATCAGAACACCTGCTGAACCGATTTACCGATGCAGTCATAGATAACATTCGTCTAACCCTTGGCCAGATTGATCCAAAAGCCTTTGACGAAGCCTGCGACCTTGTCGCAACCCAAACGCGCCATCTGTATATTGTCGGTGGACGCATCACGCATACTTTGGCCGAATATTTCTTCATGCACATGCAGGTCATCCGCGCGGACGTGACCCATGTACAGTCCACCTCAAACACATGGCCCCACTATCTTTTGAACGCCAAAGAAGGGGACGTCTTTGTTATTTTTGATGTCCGTAGATATGAAAACAACACGCTGAAACTGGCTGAAATGGCGCGCGCTAGAGGCGCCAAGATTATACTGTTCACAGACCAATGGCGCTCACCGGTACATCAGTTGGCCGATATCAGCCTGAGTTGTCGCATCATTGTCCCCTCCGCATGGGACTCTGCTGCTACGACAATGCTCTTGATTGAAACGATGATTTCGTCGGTTCAAAGTTTGAATTGGGACGAAACCAAAGAACGGATGGAAACCCTTGAAGATATGTTCGATCAGACGAAATTGTTCAGAAAATTCATCTGAGTTTTGCGAGAAAGTCATCGAAATATACCGGTGACACGGACTGTCCCGATACAAGAGTGACCCTTGAATTCTTGCGTACATCCGTGCGTACTTGAAGGTGATAAAGTCGTGATCTTAGCTGAAATCCCTTTGGTCGGTGTGGCGCCTATAACAAGGAATTTCCATTTCCATGTTTCGACAAGTTCCGTAATCGCGCAATTGGATCGGCTGTATGCGGTCAATTTATCAGCGTCCCCGAAACCGGACCTTCGCTACGACACAGCAAATTTTCACTATGGGCCTATTCTGTTGAAAAACTCTTGTTGATCTGGGCCCTTACGGCTGATTCAATGTCTGTATTGATATCGGAGATTGAACGCGATGATGGGACCACGCCAGGAAGCACAGTCTGCTCTTTTCTACGATTTCTCGATTGATGATCACGTCCCCACGGATCATGTGTTGCGAGCGATTGATGGCGTTATCGATCTGTCCAGCGTTCGGACGCATCTGACTGAGTTTTACAGCTCCACTGGCCGGCCTTCGATTGATCCAGAACTGATGATGCGGATGTTGTTGGTCGGATACGTCATGGGCATTCGATCAGAACGACGTCTGTGCGAAGAGGTCCATCTGAACCTTGCTTATCGGTGGTTCTGTAAGATGGATTTGTCCGATCCAATTCCCGATCACTCGACATTTTCCAAGAACCGACATGGTCGTTTCCGCGACAGCGATGTGCTGCGTCATGTGTTCGAGACGGTGGTCGCCCAATGCATTGAGGCAGGTCTAGCAAGCGGTCAACGGTATGCGGCCGATGCCAGCATTATTGCAGCTGATGCCAATCGTCAAAAATCCACACCCAAAGCAGATTGGAACCCAGAGGTCATTGATCCTGATGACGCGCCCCGCGCAGTTCGCGAGTACCTCGACACACTTGACGATGCTGCGTTTGGCGCCGCCAGCCCAGTTGTGCCCAAGTTCATCTCGCATTCAGATCCCGCCTCTCAATGGACTGGCGCGCGTGGTGGGCCTGCATATTTTGCGTATTCTACCAACTATTTAATCGATACAGATAACGCTGTGATCCTTGATGTGGAGCCTATTCGATCCATTCGGCAGGCCGAGGTTGGTGCTGTCAAAACCATGATTGACCGTGTCCGTAAGACGCATGATCTCAAACCTGAACGCCTCATCGCAGACACGGCTTATGGCTCGGGTTCTATGTTGGATTGGTTGGTAGAGAAGCGTGGGATAGCGCCACATATCCCTGTAATCGACAAATCGGGCCGCAAGGATGGAACATTTGAGCGGGCTGACTTCACCTTTGATGTCGAGAATGACCTATACATCTGCCCGGGCGGCAAAGAGCTCAAGCAATACCGCCGTGCCTATAAAACGCCGCGAACGGGCGCAAACAAGGATGAGACGTTGCGTTATCGCGCTCGCAAACCAGATTGTGATGCGTGTCCATTGAAGCAGCGCTGCTGCCCAAAAGAACCGCAGCGCAAGGTCACCAGATCAATCTTCGAGAGTTCACGCGATGTTGCCCGACAACTGGCCCAGACAAAGCAATACAGCGTCTCATGCAAGTTGCGCAAAAAGGTTGAGATGTCCTTTGCCCATCTCAAACGCATCCACGGCTTTGGCAGGCTTCGATTGCGCGGCCCATGCGGCGCACATGACGAATTTATCCTCGCTGCAACCGCCCAGAACCTCAAAAAGCTCGCAAAACTAGCTCCAAACCAAAACCGTATCGGAAAGGCGGCATGACAAAGCCACTTGGTCAGATTGCCCAAACCATGTCGGGTTTGAAATCATCGAGTTTTTCAACAGAATAGGCTGAAA
>CALCGO010000027.1 GCA_937901055.1 uncultured Rhodobacterales bacterium | reverse complement strand
TCACTGCGAGGTTTATATCGCTGTTATCGAAACAACACGGCCATAATGGTCGCCCGCACATAAGGAAATATATCATGGCATATGCAATCGCCAACACATCGTCCGTGTCCATCCTGGACCGCGTAGCAACATTTATCACAAACCAGCGCGAGGCTTACGCCCAGCACAGCTTGTACGTGAAAACAATGAACGAACTAAAAACTCTTTCCACACGCGAGTTGAACGACCTAGGTCTTTCCCGCTCCAGCCTACACGACACGGCTTACACAGCTGTTTATGGCTAATACCGAGATGCCTGAGTGAATCCTCCCTCACTCCGGATAAAAGATGGCGATGCTGGATCCTCCCTCCGGCGTCGCCATTTTTTTATGGAGACTCTTCATGTATTTGCGCTGTATTTGAATAGGAAACACGCCGAGCTTAGCGAACATCAACTATTCGAAATTGTTATAATTTTTTTCGCAACGTTGGTATTTTCAATCCAGCTTCAGACGATTCAATCAGTATGCCAAGCCGACGTAATCGTGTTTCTTCTTTTTTGGCGCTCATGACCCACCAGATAGAATCTCTTTTATAGGATGGGGCCAAATTATTAAGGAATTGCCACGCGGGTGGGTTGGCCTTGATTTGCGCCTCAAACTCCTCCGCAAGCGCCACATTTCGATCGTCAGAGGTGTAACCTTTTGTATTGGAGCGATTGTTAAAAACGTGCGTTCCTGCCGGCTTCATCTTTCCAAGAGGTATAAGCGCTTCTACCTTTTTTACGTTCACAGCACTCCACACGCTCTTAACCTTGCGCGGCGTAAAACGTATCTTATAGCTTTGTTCATCAATAGTTTTCCGGATACCGTCGATCCACCCATAGCAAAGAGCGACATCTACTGATTCAGACCACGTTAGGCTTGCGCGCCCTGTGTTTTTCCGGAAATAGCCCACCCAAAGCTCATTGGCTTGGGCATGGTCTTCCAACCAATCGCTAAATGCTTCTTGGGTTTCGAAAAAAATCAGGTCAACCATCGACTCGTCTCCATACTTCACAAACTCCCGCCCATACGGTTGGGCGTGGCCTCGCTACGCTCGGCGGTTTCACCACTTGTTAACCATTATCGCGTATAAGATTCGATACTGAGCGAGGCGGATTAACAACCCGTAGGTTTATCGCGCTAAAGCATTTTGAATACCGTTGCACATCGCAACACGCAGACCCTAAACTGCCCATCCGTTGCACCGGCTTTCAACCGGTTATGTCAGCAACAGCTTGGGGATGGGATTTTAGCGCGATACACCTGACCTCGGTCAGAACAGGATGGTTTTTAAACCGGATCGTCCGAAATCATGGCCCAAATGGCCTCCCCGAGACATTATTGGCAATTTGGCGCGGGTTTCACCCGAACGCCCATTTTTTTGTGCCTTCAAACGTTCAGGGCCGAATAAAACCTTGCCGATCCTGCTGCGCTTTGGATCGCATCGCGCATCCCTTCGCGTGATCGTTAATCAACCCCATCGCCTGCATAAAAGCGTAGACCGTGGTCGGTCCAACGAATTTCCAGCCGCGCTTTTTCAGTTCTTTCGACAAGGCAATCGATTCCGCAGAAGTGGAGGCCGTCTGCGGTTCCCCCAACTGGCTGGCATCCGGTTCATAGCTCCAGACAAACGCCGCCAACGATCCCTCTTGCGCGACAATCTCCTGTGCACGCGCTGCATTATTAATCACCGCTTCGATCTTGCCGCGATGGCGGACGATGCCTTTGTCTTGCAACAGGCGTTCAACATCCGTTTCATCGAATTCGGCCATCTTGTTGATATCGAAATTCGCAAATGCCGCGCGGAAGTTTTCGCGTTTAACAAGAATAGTGCGCCAGCTTAGGCCAGACTGGAAACTCTCAAGACATAGTTTTTCGAACAACCGCCGATCATCCTTGACGGGAAACCCCCACTCGGTGTCGTGATAATGCAGAAACTCCGGCACAGATTCGCTCCAGCGACAGCGTTCTATCCCGTCTGGGCCAATGATCGTGCTCATCTTTCCACTCCTTTAAAACGGTACTTCGCCAGCGCCGGTCACGTAGCTAGCAATGACTTTCTTCTGACCGGCCTTCTCGAATGCGACCGTCAGTTTATCCCCGTCCACTTCTATCACAGCACCATAGCCGAATTTCTGGTGGAACACCCGATCACCCAGACCAAACGGAACGACTTCGGCATCCACCACATTGCGCGCCGCTGACGGATTCGCATGGGGGCGTTGCGTGCGGGATTGCATACGTTTCCAGCCCGGCGAGTTATAAACATCGGCCTTTTCCGCCCGTCCTTCCAGCGCACTACCGCGCATCATGCCGTCAAATTTCCGTGGCGCAGCAGACCCGTAAGTGCCACCGTGAAGACCGGGCGGGGTCAGCACATCTACGTGTTCCGGCGGAAGTTCGTCGATGAATTGCGAGGGCAACGCGTTTTGCCACTGGTTATAAATCCGCCGATTGGCGACGAAACTGATGGTACATAATTCCTCGGCGCGGGTGATCCCGACATAGGCGAGGCGGCGTTCTTCCTCCACGCCTTTCAACCCGCTTTCGTCCAGCGTGCGTTGACTTGGAAACAACCCTTCTTCCCAACCGGGCAGAAACACGCAGGGGAATTCCAGCCCTTTGGCGGCGTGCAGCGTCATAATGCTGACCTTCTCGCCCGCATCATCAGACGCGTTGTCCATCACCAGTGAGATATGTTCAAGAAAGCCTTGGAAATTCTCGAATTCTTCCAAGGCTTTGACCAGCTCTTTCAGGTTTTCCAACCGTCCAGCCGCATCAGGGGACTTGTCGTTTTTCCAGTAATCCGTGTAACCGGATTCATCGAGGATAATCTCCGCCAATTCAACATGTGTCAGTTCCGATTGACTGCCGTCGGGGCTTTCGCCAACCACTTTGATGTCTTCGTCGATAACATCAAAATCTTCGCCTTGCTCATCAACCGATATGATCGCCGGAGCCGTTAGCAAAGACCGCCAGCGATCAAAGTTCGCCACCAATTTACCAAGCAAGTTGCACGCCCGCGCTGGCAGCAGTTTTTCATCCACCACAATCCGCGACGCTTCCAGCAAAGAAACCCCGTTTTGCCGCGCCACATTGTTAATCATCTGCTGCGCTTTATCGCCAAGACCGCGCTTGGGTGTGTTCACAATCCGTTCAAACGCCAGTCCATCATCCGGCGATACCACCACGCGAAAATACGCCATCGCATCGCGAATTTCGAGCCGTTCATAGAACCGAGGGCCACCGATCACGCGATAAGGAATGCCGATGCTTAAAAACCGATCCTCGAACGAGCGCATAAGGAAAGACGCCCGCACCAAAATCGCCATACCATCCAACGGCACTGGGTCGAGGCCGCGCGTACCGCGTTGGTAGGCCTCGATTTCCTCACCAATCCAGCGAGCTTCTTCGTCACCATCCCAATGACCGATCAGACGAACCTTTTCGCCCTCGGTTTCAGCGGTCCATAACGTCTTGCCCAGCCGATTTTCGTTGTTTGCAATCACGCCGCTGGCAGCCGCCAGAATATGCGGCGTGGAACGATAGTTCTGTTCCAACCGGATAACTTTCGCCCCCGGAAAGTCTTTTTCGAACTTCAGGATGTTGCCAACTTCGGCCCCGCGCCAGCCGTAAATCGACTGGTCGTCATCGCCAACGCAACAGATGTTTTTATGCTCGCTCGCCAAAAGGCGCAGCCACATATATTGGGCGACGTTGGTGTCCTGATACTCGTCCACCAGAATATATTTAAACCAGCGTTGGTATTGCGCCAGCACGTCGGAATGGGTTTGGAAAATGCGCACCACGTGCAGCAGCAGATCGCCGAAATCGACGGCGTTCAGCGTTAACAACCGCGCCTGATAAAGCGCATAGATCTCCGTCCCGCGGCGGTCATAAAGGCTGGCTTCGGAGCTTGGAACCATCTCCGGTGTTAAAGCGCGGTTCTTCCAGCTGTCGATGTATCCGGCCAACAAGCGGGGGGGAAACCGTTTTTCGTCGATGTTTTCGGCGCGGATCAGCTGTTTCAGCAAGCGGATCTGGTCGTCGGTATCCAGAATTGTGAAATTGGGTTTTAGCCCTGCCAGCTCCACATGTCGGCGCAGGATCTTCACGCAGATTGAATGGAATGTGCCAAGCCACGGTAATGGGGCAACCGCTACACCGATGCTGGTGCCAACACGGTTTTTCATTTCGCGGGCGGCTTTGTTGGTGAAGGTCACCGCCAAAATCTCGTTGGGTCGGGCGTGGCCAGTTCGCACCAAATGCGCGATACGCGAGGTCAACGCCTTGGTTTTGCCTGTACCAGCACCAGCCAACATCAAAACGGGCCCGTCCAACGTTTTTACCGCCTCAAGTTGCGGCGGGTTCAGGTTGTCCAGATATGAAGTATCGGCTTGCCCACGCGCGGACATGGCTTGCGCAGACAAACTAATGCCGCTTGCAGCCTCGAAGGCGTCTTGTTCGTTGAAATCCCAATCACTCATGCGTGCGAAACTAACGCCCTGCTGCGCGAAAATAAAGCGGAATGTTCACAAAATGTTCTGGCTTCCGTTGTTGCATTGAAGAATCGTGATCACCTCGTTAAAACGCCCCTACAGACGGCCACCCGAAATTCACACTGACTTCGAAAGCTCCCGCCATGAAAAACTTCCGTAAAATCCTGATTGCCAACCGTGGCGAAATTGCCATCCGCATAATGCGTGCCGCCAACGAGATGGGCAAACGCACGGTCGCGATTTACGCGGAGGAGGATAAGCTGTCGCTCCACCGCTTCAAATCGGACGAGGCTTACCGGATTGGGACAGGCATGGGGCCGGTTGCGGCTTACCTGAGCATCGAAGAAATTATCCGTGTCGCGCTGGAATGCGGGGCGGATGCGATCCACCCGGGCTATGGCCTGCTTTCGGAGAACCCTGATTTCGTTGACGCCTGTACGGAAAACGGGATCACCTTCATCGGCCCCAAAGCCGCAACGATGCGCCAACTCGGCGACAAAGCCAGCGCGCGGCAGGTTGCTGTCGATGCTGGCGTGCCCGTTGTCCCTGCAACCGACGTTCTGCCTGATGATATGGCCGAGGTCCGCCGCATGGCGGCCGAGGTTGGCTATCCCTTTATGCTTAAAGCAAGCTGGGGCGGCGGTGGTCGCGGTATGCGCCGGATCATGTCGGAAGATGAACTTGAAGACATGGTGCTTGAGGGTCACCGCGAGGCTGAAGCCGCGTTCGGGAACGGGGCAGGCTTTCTTGAACGCCTCGTGCAACGTGCGCGTCACGTCGAGGTGCAAATCCTTGGCGACAGCCACGGCGATATTTACCATCTTTGGGAACGGGATTGTTCCGTCCAGCGCCGCAACCAGAAAGTCGTGGAACGCGCCCCTGCGCCATATCTAAGCGACGAACAACGCGAAACGTTGTGCGCCTTGGGCCGCAAAATTTGCGCCCACGTCGGTTATGAATGCGCAGGAACGGTCGAGTTCTTGATGGACATGGACACCGAAGAATTCTTCTTCATCGAGGTGAACCCCCGCGTTCAGGTGGAACACACCGTGACAGAAGAAGTCACCGGCATCGACATTGTGCGCGCCCAAATCCTGCTGGCCGAAGGGGCAACATTGGCGGAGGCCACGGGAAAAGCCAGCCAAGCGGATATCACGCTAAACGGTCACGCGCTGCAATGTCGTGTCACGACCGAGGACCCGCAGAACAATTTCATCCCTGATTATGGTCGTATCACGGCCTATCGTTCCGCCACCGGCATGGGTATCCGCCTTGATGGCGGCACGGCGTATTCCGGCGCGGTGATCACGCGATATTACGACAGCTTGCTGGAAAAAGTCACCGCATGGGCGCCGACCCCCGAGGCGGCGATTGCCCGCATGGATCGGGCCTTGCGCGAATTTCGTATTCGCGGCGTTTCAACCAACATCGCGTTCGTTGAAAACCTGCTAAAGCACCCGACGTTCCTCGACAACACCTATACCACTACGTTCATCGACAACACGCCGGATCTGTTCAACTTCTCCAAACGCCGTGACCGTGCGACCAAAATTCTGACGTATATCGCTGATATTACCGTCAACGGGCATCCTGAAACCGAAGGGCGGGCCAAGCCGTCTGAACATGCGCGCACACCCAAAGTTCCCGCGTTCGCCGTCGAAAAACCAGCCTATGGTACACGTAATCTGCTTGAGGAAAAAGGCGCGCAAGGCGTGGCCGATTGGATGTTGGAGCAAAAACAACTTCTGATTACCGACACGACCATGCGCGATGGCCACCAGTCGTTGCTGGCTACGCGGATGCGGTCCCACGATATGTTGAATGTCGCTGAAGCCTATTCCCACAATCTACCGCAGCTTTTCAGTATGGAAGCATGGGGTGGGGCGACGTTTGATGTGGCGTACCGCTTCTTGCAAGAATGCCCATGGCAACGCCTGCGCGACCTTCGCGAACGTATGCCAAACCTGATGACGCAGATGTTGTTGCGGGCCTCTAACGGCGTTGGGTACACAAATTATCCAGACAACGTTGTGCAAAAGTTCGTTGCCCAAGCTGCCGATTCCGGTGTGGATGTGTTCCGCGTGTTCGACAGCCTCAACTGGGTTGAAAACATGCGTGTCGCGATGGACGCAGTGGTTGATAGCGGGAAAATTTGTGAGGGCGCTATTTGTTACACGGGCGATATCCTCGACCCGAACCGTGCGAAGTATGACCTGAAGTATTACGTCGAAATGGGTAAGGACCTGAAAAACGCTGGTGCGCATG
>CALCGO010000026.1 GCA_937901055.1 uncultured Rhodobacterales bacterium | reverse complement strand
TCAGACCGAAAACCCATGCGATGAAATTATCCAACGCCACACTGCGCGACCTGCCAGATCCGATCCTGCGCCCAAGCTATGACCGCTCTTCCCTGACCAAAGTTGCGAAAGCTGCCCGCGACCATCCCCACGCGTGGCTGGGACAATGCCAATTTTACGGAAATCTCATCGATGAACCGCGCTTCGCGGGTGCCTTTGAGGGCTGGTTGCAGATGATTTGGGCGGATGGTTTGAGCGCTTCGTTGAACAAGTATTTGTACGGCTATCACTGAAAAGGACGCGGCTATCAAAGCAATAATTTTTCCCACTCGTGGTGAAGTCACCTACGCAAGCCTTCCCGATCCCGTTGCGGGCAACGGCGAAGTGGTGATCGCGGTCAAGGCCAGCGGACTCTGCCACACAGATTTCGAAGTGTTGAAGGCCAATTACGGAACGTCCGCATTTCCCGTGGTTCCGGGTCACGAATACGCTGGCGTGGTGGCTGATGTCGGGCCCGGCGTCACAGGTTTTGCCGTTGGGGACCGGGTCGTTGTTGACCCAAACCTCGAATGTGGCACGTGCCGCGCCTGCCTACGCGGCTGGGCTCATTTGTGCGACTCCCTCGGCGCATATGGCGTAACCGAAAACGGAGGCTTTGCCGAGTTCAGTCGGGTCAAAGCATCCGCGCTTCACCGGATCGGGGACATGGACTTCAGCATAGCCGCCTTGTGCGAACCGATGGGATGCGTCCTGAATGGGCTTGATGCCGTGCGTTCCCCAATAACGGACAATGCACTGATTTTCGGGGCCGGTCCTATGGGCTTACTGTTGGCCATGGCGTTGAGCGCCCGCAATGTGCCTGACATTGTGTTCACTGATATTGATGATACTCGACTGGAACTGGCGGCAAGTTTTGGTTTTAATTTCGTGACCTCTGGATCCTCTCAATTGGCGGCCCTGCACCACGGGGTTGATCTGGTCGTGGATGCCACCGGCGTTCCTGCGGTCGCGGGCAATCTGGTAAACTACATGGCCAATGGCGCGAAAGGCCTGTTCTTCGGCGTCTGCCCATCTGACACACGCATCGAGATGCCCCCGTTCGAGGTGTTCCGCCGTCAATTGACATTCGCCGGCTCTCATTCGTTGAACCACAACATCCCGCAAGCACTCGAAACGATCGCCGCTTTCGGTCCGGATATCAGCCGCGTCGTGTCGCATCGCATGCCTTTGGAAGATGTCTCCAATATTCTGTTGTCCAGCCCGCCGAAAGGGAGCTTAAAAATACAGGCAACGATAAGCTGATTGTGCGGTTTATGCGATGGAGCCTTGCGACAAAATCCATTGGTTAGAATTCATAGGAAGCGGCCCTTAAGTGCATGGCAACCGGCTCAAATGACAGCTTCTGATGTTGTCGTTGGGCCAGATATGACAAATGGCAACTAAGTCCGCATGGCAGCCGTAAGTGCTTGGCGAAAGCAATGTCTGCTTCCTCAGTTGGGCAACCCAAACAAAATTACCCCCAAATGAATCTACAACGCTAATACTAAAGGCCCGTGGTCCGAGACGCGGGGCCCTAGGATCAGGGGCCCCGGTCCATGGTCCTGAGGCTTAACTGCAGCGATCACGCACAGTAACCCCTGCAGTTGGTCCACGGACCGCGGCCCGAGAAAAACTAACCAACGCCGATTGGGCTCCGGCAACGCCGATAATAGGTCGACGGTGCGTGCTCTATTGTCCGCTAGAGCCATGGTTCTTGGTTCCCGGTCCACGGGCCTGGGCAAGATGGTCCAGGAACCCCGGGCCCGGTTTCATGTACCTGAATGGAGAGTGTTTTGTCATACGGAGAGGCTACGAAACCGCCCGCCCCGTCTCAAGTTAGT
>CALCGO010000025.1 GCA_937901055.1 uncultured Rhodobacterales bacterium | reverse complement strand
TTCGCCGTGTCACAGTTCAATATCGGCTTCTCGTTTAACGCCACACCAGATACGAAATGCACCTCGACGGGTCGACTAATGCCGCACGAGCTGCCCGAAACCTTGATGGCAGGCAGGACAATTCCGGCTAAACCGGGGTCGCCACAAAGCTGCACCAAATGGCCAGGAATAGGAGGGGCGGATTGCCGGCGCCCACAAGAAACCGCTGCCGTCAGAACCAGCAACACCAATAGTATGCGGCGAAACATCACTTGTCCGTATCCGTCGCGCCACGGCCAAAGTTAGCCTCGTCCGTATCTTGCCCGGCCTCGATGATGCTGCGGCGAACTGCGCGAGTGCGGGTGAAATAGTCAAACAAGAAGTCCCCGTCACCTATCCGGATAGCGCGTTGAAGTGCGAATAGTTCCTCAGTAAACCGCCCCAAAATTTCGAGCGAGGCTTCCTTATTGTTCAAAAACACATCCCGCCACATGGTCGGGTCGGATGCCGCAATACGCGTGAAATCCCTGAAACCCGCGGCGGAATAATTAATCACTTCAGTATCCGTCACGCGCTTCAGATCGTCCGCCACGCCAACCATCGTATACGCAATCAGGTGCGGCGCGTGCGAGGTTACCATCAACACCAGATCGTGGTGGTCAGGTTCCATCTCGTCAACATTCGCGCCCAACGCCTCCCAAAACTTCCGCAACTTTGTGATGGCTTTTTTGTCAGTGCCGGCTTCCGGTGTCAGCAAACACCAGCGATTGTCAAACAGGCTGGCGAACCCCGCGTCGGGACCAGAACGTTCGGTTCCCGCAATCGGGTGACCGGGCACAAAATGCACACTCTTTGGCAAACTTGGCCCTACCGCATCGATGACTGCCCGTTTCACAGAACCAACATCGGTAACCACCGCACCCTCTTTCAGGAACGGCGCAATTTCTTTGGCGATAGCGCCCATCGCGCCGACTGGCACGGCCAGAACAACCAAATCAGCGCCACGAACCGTGTCGGCCAGTGAATCGTACACCTTGTCACAAAGCCCCAGCTTGCGCGCTTTGCCACGTGTCGTAGATGATCGCGCATATCCGGTGATCCGCGTATTCATATCCGCACGACGCATCGCGTGGCTGATGGACGAGGCAATCAACCCCAACCCGATCAGTGCTACGTGTTCAAACTGCTGGCTCATTCGCCCTGCCCCTCAAGAAATTCTTTCACGCCTTGCGCCACCTGACGGCACCCGATTTCGTCGCCGATGGTTATGCGCAAGCCTTCAGGGAAACCATACCCGCCAACTTTGCGCACAATCAACCCGCGCTTGCGCAAAGCCTCATCGCAACCTTCGGCCAACTCCGGCGTTGCAAACCGCACAAGAATGAAATTCCCGTGACTTTCGTCTATCTCCAAACCCAATGCGGTCAGCTTGCTCGTTAACCATGCCCGCCACTGCGTGTTCAGCGCTTTGCATTTGGCGGCATACACCACATCCCGTACCGCAACCTCGGCCGTAGCCAAGGCTGCACCGGAAAGATTGAAGGGGCCGCGGACACGGTTCAACGCATCTATGATATGTGCAGGGCCGTAACCCCAACCAATCCGCAGTCCACCCAAACCATAAAGCTTGGAAAACGTCCGCGTCATAACCACATTATCCCGCGCCTCGATCACAGCCAATCCGGCGTCAAAACCCTCATCCTCGACGAATTCAACATATGCCCCGTCCAGCACCAAGATCGCCTGTTCGGGCAACCCTTCAGCCAACCGTTTGACCTCCTCGCCGGAAATCATCGTTCCCGTCGGATTGTTGGGATTGGCGATAAAGACCAGCTTTGTCTTGTCATTACACGCCGCCAACAACGCATCCACATCTGTGTGTCGGTTATCTTCCTTAACCTCAACCGGAGTCGCCCCCGCTGCCAGCGCCGATATGCGGTACATGGCGAAACCATGTTCGGTGTACAAAACCTCGTCACCCTCGCCAGCATAAACCTGACACAGAAAAGCAATGATCTCGTCGGATCCCGCACCGCAAATCACCCGCGCCGCATCAACCCCGTGCACCTGCCCGATTGCCGCGCGCAATTCAGTATGATCCGTGGAGGGGTAGGTCGACAACACGCCAGACGCCGCCTTGAACGCCTCCGTTGCCTTGGAGCTTGCACCATAAGGGTTTTCGTTGGAGCTAAGTTTTGTAACTTTGTTGGCCGTTCCCGCCAGTTTGCTGTCACCACCTATGTAAAGCGCGATGTCCAGAATGCCGGGTTGCGGACGAATAGTCGGATGTGCTTCGGTCATAATAAATCCCCAGGTTCCAGCCCTTCTAACCGCAGCCCGCATTCTTTGCTAGCGGCAACGCAGGATTTGTGTTCAACGTAGCGGATCAGTCCAACTTTGGTGCCTGTCATGACTTCAAATACATCCCGTAACAACCTTATCGGCATATCCTCGGCCATCATCGCGTCCGTGTTCTTTTCGATCAACACACCCGAGTACTGGAAACTCTCCACGGGGTTTGATGTCCTGAACAGTATCTTGTAGTTCTCGTCTGGTATGAATTTCGATCCTGAAGTCGATCCTGGAGACACACTGTCTGTCAGCACCTTGATGTTGTCCTTGTCTGTGAACCCTCCCAGTTTGTACGCCAACTGCACTGTGAGATTCTTCATCTTG
>CALCGO010000024.1 GCA_937901055.1 uncultured Rhodobacterales bacterium | reverse complement strand
CCCGATACACCTTAACTTAGCCGTAAACCTGTTCGGAAAAGTAGGACCGCTTCACGGCTTCGAAGGCTTCTTTTCGAAGAATCTCGATTTCCTCGCCGCTTATCAGTTTTGTACCGGGTTCCGAATGATGGACGTATGCAAATTTTTCAAGTCTGATTGATGCCATCAGGTCACCTGCTCTTTCTGTTGTTGGGTTTCAACTTCGATCCAGTTACGTAGCAGGTGTCCGGATTCTTCAGACCGTTGCGCGATAGTTTCTCGCAATATGTCGACCGGATCCTTGGGTGAATTTTCTATTGCTGGGACTTCGGAAAGTGCGCTCAATCGCTCCGTTGACCCTGTGCCAATGGTGCTGGCAAGCGCCCCTATTGGCTCCGGCGCTAGCTGGTTAAGCTGCGGTGTGGGGTTGGTTAATATCGGCTTAACTACGAACATCCCGAGCGCTAACGTAACAATGCCTAACACGGCCATTTGCAGCATGGCCTGAATGTTGAAAGCGTAGCCCGAAAGAATACCACTACTGGCCACACTTCCAAGAATCGGTGGTTCGGGGAACTGCATGGTTTCGATGGTGATCACATCGCCGCGTTCCGCATTGAACCCGACGGCTGATTGCACCAAGGCCTGAAACGCCGTGAGCTCAACCTCGGAACGCGGCGCGGTGGTCGTCTCTCCGTCGGGACCAACAACGGTTTCGTGATTTATCAGCACGGCCACGCTGAGACGAGCGATATCGCCCGGCAGCTGGACGCGCTCACGCACAGTTTCCGATATCTCGTAGTTGATTCTTTCGCGCGATTGCGACTGGTTTGTGTTGTTCTGCCCACCCCCGGCGCTATCGCCTGTATCCGGCAGATTCGAGGCAACTGTAACAGCACCGCCTGCTCCGCCAGAGCTGGTATTCGTATTGGTTTCACTATCGGAACTTATCGGAACGGACCGTTCGGGGTCGAGCACTCGTTCAGTGATCGTTTCACTTTCAGTTTGAGCCTCGATCATAACCTCGACGACCGCGTTGCCAGCCCCCACACGGGCGGTCAGCAATCTCTCGACGTTTTCGCGCAGTTCTTGAGCGCGCGCATCCAGTTCGCCTGTGCCAGAACTGAAGTTACTGGTTGTGCCGGGTTGTAAAATGATACCGTATTCAGAGTCTATAACCGCAACCTGTTCCGGAACCATGCCTGAAACGGCAGCGGCAACAAGATATCGGATCGCCTCGGCCTGCTCGACATCTAGAACCCCGCTTCTGACAGAAACGGTGACAGATGCCGAAGGCTCGACACTGCGGCTAAACGGTTGTTGCACAGCATTCGCGATATGAACGCGCGCCATACTAATACGGGCCGATGCAAGGATTGTTCGTGCCAGCTCCCCTTCTTTCGCACGCCAATATGCAGCGTCAAACATCTGCGAGGTGGTGCCGAAGCCGGAAAGCGAATCTAACAATTCGTATCCGGCGATACCGTTGGATGGTAGCCCTTCGCTCGCCAATGACAGGCGTGCTTGGTCGCGTTCAGTCGAGTCAACGTAGATAGCATTGCCGCGAATCTCGAACGGAATCGCTTTTTGTTCCAGCGACGTGACAATTTCGCCCGATGTTGCTGAATCCAGCCCGGAATACAGCAACGCCATACTAGGCGTATTCACCACCCGCACGAGGCCAAAAAACGCGACGAGAGTGGCAATAGTAGCCAACACAACAACGATTTTTTTCTGTGGCTCAAGCATGTTCCACGAATTTAGAATTTGTATCACCAACGATCCCCGTCACTTATCCAGTACCGTTCTGGCGCTAGTTTGGTCAAGGGCATCATGAATCGCGGAGCCTTAATAATTAGTTAGCAAAATTCGGATTAAAACAGGATTCGGAACAATAACTACCATCGGACGAAGTATGACTGACGTAGCAATGTCGCAAGGTGAAGAAGTGCCAAAAAAGGGCAAAAAGGGCGTTGTTTTAGGGGTTTTCGGCGCCGTTATCCTGGGCGGCGCAGCGTTTTTTGTGACCTATACGGGGATATTTCCAAGCGCGGGCGATGATTCGAAAGTAGCGGAAGATTCGCACGGCGCTCCCGTCGAGGAGACAGAGGAAAAAGCGGCATCGGGGGTAACATTTGTTGCTCTTGATCCACTGGTAATATCGCTGGGAAGCTTCGCCTCTTCGCAATACCTGCATTTTCGGGCGTATCTGGAGGTGCCGGCAGCCTCGGCAGAAGAGGTGGAGCACTTGAGGCCGCGTATTCTGGACGTCCTGAACACATATCTAAGGGCCATATCGGAAAGTGAACTCGAAAATCCGGCGTCGATGAATCGGCTGCGTGCGCAAATGTTGCGCCGGGTTCAAGTGGTGGTGGGCGAAGAAAACATCCGGGATTTACTGATTACGGAATTCGTACTGAACTAGAAAGGTGAGGTTTATGGAATTGATTGCAGATGGATTGCTGTTGGCGGGTACAACAGCGGCCGCGTTTTATTGTTATATATTGGCACAGCGCGTTCGCGGGTTAACCAACTTGGACGCTGGGTTAGGGGGGGCAATTACCGCTTTGTCGCGACAAGTTGAGGACATGAAATCCTCGGTCGATGTTGCAAAGCAAGCCACGGGCGCATCCGCCAAGGAGCTTATTGCCATGACCGCTCGTGCTGAAATAGCGGCAGGACGACTGGAACTGCTTTTGGCAACGTTGCACGAGAATACGGGTTCGGTCGATGCTATCCACAAGGAAGAAAAACACGACGTGGCGGGTGGGTGATCTTATGGCAAGTAATATCGGGCGCTGGCCTAGGCCAACGCATCTAATACTATCATGTTTGCTGATCTCGGCCGTTATTCGGTTGGGCGCAGGTGGCGTGGCACTTGCGGAAGAGCTCGCGACGAATGTTGCGGAGCCTGTCATGGTGCCAGTCCAGCCTGTGCAGCCTACCCCTGAGTCAGAAGTTAGCTCGTTGTTGAAATCGATCCGAACACGGCAGGAACAGCTTTTGCAGCGCGAGGGGGAAATAACCGAACGGCAGCTCGAGCTGAATATGATTGAGCAGAGAATTGCCCAGCAACTGGTGGTGTTGAAACAGGCAGAGCAAAAGCTAGCTGACACCCTCGCCATTGCGGATAGCGCAGCGGAAAACGATTTAAAACAACTGACTGCTGTCTACGAAAAAATGAAAGCCAAGAATGCCGCCGAAATATTCGGTACCATGGAGATCAGTTTTGCCGCCGGGTTTTTGTCTCGGATGAAGCCCGAATCTGCGGCAGGTATTCTGTCCGAAATGCCCCCGAATGCCGCCTACTCGATAAGCGTGGTTATGGCGGGGAAAAACGCGAATGCGCCGACGGAATAATTGGTTTCCTTAGAGAGATATTAACTATGCGCGCCGGATACTCGGCAGGTGTGAAAATAAATTGCCTGAAATGTGAGACGAAAAGATGATCGGAATTGTAGGGATAATCATTCTTTTTGTGATGGTGTTCGGGGGATACACGCTTGCGGGCGGTCATATGGACATTTTGCTGCATGCGCTCCCTTTCGAGATGATGATCATCGGCGGCGCGTCGCTTGGGGCATTTATTCTGGGCAATGATTTGTCCACGATTAAGCACACAGCACTGGACGTTGGGAAAGTGTTCAAGGGGCCGAAATGGAAGCCACAAGATTATCAGGACTTGCTGTGTCTAATTTTTATACTAATTAAATTGGGCAGAAAAAGCCCTACAGATATTGAGCCACACATCGAATCCCCTTCGGAATCGTCGATATTTGGCGCGTACCCACGAATTCAAGCCGACACCGAGGCGGTGGAGCTAATTTGCGATACGTTTCGCTCCGCGTCGATGAACTACGACGACCCGCATCAAGTTGAAGAGGTGTTGGACAAGCGCATCGAAGCCTCGCTGACGCATGCACTGCATTCCAGCCATGGCCTGAATTCTATCGCGGACGGGTTACCGGCACTTGGTATTGTTGCTGCGGTGTTGGGTGTGATCAAAACCATGGCCTCCATTGACCAACCACCTGAAGTATTGGGGAAAATGATTGGCGGGGCGCTGGTAGGCACGTTTCTGGGTGTCTTTTTATCCTATGGGTTAGTTGCCCCGTTTTCCAGCAAGGTTCAGTCTGTTGTGGAAGAAGATCAGAATTTCTACAACCTGATCCGTGAGGTGCTGATTGCCAGCCTTTATAGTCACTCTCCAAACATTTGCGTAGAAGTGGGCCGCCAAAACACGCCTGCGCACCTGCGGCCGAATTTTGACGATCTTGAACAGGCGCTGAAAGGCACGAAACAGGCTGCGGCATGAAGCATTTTGTGTCCTTTTTGCTCATACTTATGTGGCCGATTTCGGGCTTTTCGCAAACCGTTGTCGTCGTTTCAGGTGAGCACGATGGATACACACGGCTGGCATTTGCTGTCTCGCCCGATCGGGATTGGAATCTGGTCTACGGTCCAAAATCCGCCACGCTGGTGTTTCCAACGCAAAGCCTTGAATTTGAAGATGATGGGGTGTTTGCCCGAATCCCCAAAACACGACTGGCATCGACCCACATAAATCAAAGCGAGGGGGGCGCGGAATACCGGATGACGTTGGGTTGTGATTGCGACGTCACCGCATTTGCGTATCTCGGTACCTATATCGTTGTCGACATCGCTGACGCGATCGAGACCTCAATCACGGCAACCCGCGATCGTCATTTCGCACCGGTGCTAAGCCCGGCCCGCTTGCCGAGCGACAACAGCAGGCCCCCGGAATACGTATCGTGGATTCAGCCGCGGGCACCCCATTATATAAGCAGCCCGCATCGCGTGAATTTCCCTGCACCAACCGATACCGTTGGGCTTAAGCCAACCCAGAACCCAGGCACCCCTCCAAACACTTCACACCCTGATGTGGCACAAGTGGCTCCTGACGTGGCAACTGAAATTGACCAAGAACTGCAAGAAGCCGTTGACGCGGCACGTAACAGCTTGCTGCAACAATTGACACTTGCCGCCGATCAAGGGTTGCTTGATCTAAACAGACCTATCCCTGAAATACCGCAAGCTGTTGACGCCTTACCAGAAGTCAAACCTGATGATGTCCCGGTGGTATTTGAAGAACTGGAGAGTGAGAACCAAATACTGATTCAAACAGTAACTACACGAGATTCACTTGCAGCGCGTGGGGGAACCGTTCAGCAAAACGACCATTGCCCGTCACCAGAAGATTTGGACATGGCAGCATGGGGAAGCGGCGAAGATTTCTTTGATGAATTGTCGAGCGCACGACGGAAGCTATTACGGGAGTTTGACGAACCCAATTTCGCCGAAGTTGAGCGCGTAATCCGTACATACTTGCGATATGGGTTTGGTGCCGAGGCCCGAAGTTATTTGCAAGAGGGAGGGAAGAACATCGCACAAAGTTCTTTGTTGCTCGATTTTGCCGCCATTGTTGACGGTCAGACTGTTCAACCCAGCGGGCCGCTATCCCAAGCAACTGATTGCGATGGCGCGGCGGGTTTATGGGCGCTCGTTGGAACATATCCCACAATTGACACGGATATCGACGACCAACCGTCCATTGTCGAGGCGTTCGCGGGGCTTCCACCAGATATCCGACGGCTAGTGGGTCCGAGGCTGGCATCAGCATTTCTTGACAGACGACTTGAAACAACTGCGCGACAAGTCGCGGACATCTTGGAGCGTGCACCGGGTGATCATGGCATCGAACATGAATTGGTGGTTGGCAACCTGATGCAAATCGAAGGAAGTACACCTGAAGCTGAACAGGTATATCAGGTCTTGGCCGAAGACAATTCGCAGGTAGCAATCGACGCGTTAATCGAATTGGCAACTCTTGGATTGGCACAAGATCGGTTTCCGCCACGGCATTTGTTGGTGGACCTTGGAGCCAGCGCAAAAATTTGGAGAGGCACCCGAATGGGCGGTGAACTGCGGCGGCTCGAAGCGCTATGGTTGGCGAAGCAGGGGCGTGAACGCGACGCGATTGATTTGCTCGTGGTCGAGATGCAGCATGATCTCATGAATGCCGGGATTCTGCAGGAAACAGCCGAAGAGATTTTGTCGACGTTGTCCACAGGCGAAATCCTGAAGAGCAATTTCGCGGAAGTCGTGCATACATACGCTACCTACATTCCAACGGGCGAAAAAGCCGACACGCTGCGTCTGGAAATTGCCGAGAAACTGCTTTTGGCGGGCTTGCCTGACTACGCCATAGAGATGCTGCACCCACCGATTCAGCGTACCGAACTAAGGGCGATTTTGATGGCGGCGAATGCAAGCATACAGGCTTTCCGACCGGAAGCAGCGTTGTTGTTGTTGGACGGACTAGCCGATGACCCGGCCAGAAAATTACGAGTTGAAGCCTATCTCGGTATGGGCGAGTTTGGGCAAACACTTGCGCAGTTGGAGCAATTTACGGACATGTCCGAAGCAACCGTTGCGCCGCATTGGTTTAAAGGAGATTGGGCCGCAACAATCGAAACAAACCAGGCAGCCGCTGAAATTCGGAAAAGGTTTTTCCCCGACAATATGGGAGAGATACCACATGGGCCGGATGAAATATCGGCTAGCGACACACTCACGTTATCCGCGATGCAAGAATTACTCATAGATAGCCAATCCAGGAGCGCGGAATTGGAAAACGCGCTGCTGCAACCGTAATTGTGCCCGATAGATATGGGAAAATGCCGCCCAGAATCCTAGGTATCCGCGCATTTATCCTTCCCAAGGAGAGTTTGCCAAACTACTAATATCAATGCCGCCCGCCTCGCCTTGGGGTGGAAACCAAACGAATGCCACATTGAGATAAGCAAACAACTTATGAAGGAAACCGACCTTTACGCACCAGTTAAGGCTTTTTTTGAGCAGCAAGGATACGAGGTTAAAGCCGAGGTCACTGATTGCGACCTCGTGGCAATTCGCGAAAGTGACCCTCCTGTGATTGTAGAACTAAAGCTGTCACTGTCACTCGACTTGTTGATGCAGGGAATTGCACGTCAAAGGATTACCGACGCAGTTTACGTTGCGGTCCCAGCGGGCAAAGGCAAGGCTTGGACCACACGATCAAAGGATGCGGTCAAGATTTGCAGGCGGCTGGGACTCGGGTTGATTTCGGTTCGGTTTGGTTCGGGGCAAGGTATGGTTGTTGTGCATACGGACCCGGGCACGCACAAAATTCACAAGCTCGCCAAAAGAAAGGCAGCTTTGTTGCTGGAATTTCAGCGTCGCGTCGGTGATCCAAACACAGGCGGACAATCGCGCCGAGCGATCATTACGGCGTATCGCCAGGACGCTTTGCGGATCGCGGTAGCCCTGAAAGCGGGACCGAATGCACCGTCGAGCTTGGCTAAATCACTTACAATACCAAAGGCACCCTCAATATTGCAAAAGAACTATTACGGCTGGTTTATTCGCTTAGAGCGCGGCATCTATTCGATTGGACCAAAGGGGCACGCCGCGTTGAACACCTACAGCGAAATAGTGGAGGCGCTAGCCGTACGTACCTATAAATAGGGGCTACAACGTACGGCTAGCTTCCAATTGTAGAACTAAAGAAGCACCACAAATATGCGATGAAGCACTGGTTACTGGTCAAAAAACCTATCACCGACCTGTTCGCACCTTAAAATATATGGATTAGTGTGACTAGTTTTGGGAAAAATTAAGGATTCATTGTGTCATTATTTGTCAATAAAGGCAGAAAATCACCTGTTAACCCGTCCTAATAATTTATAAACAACCCAAAGCATTGATACGCATCAGGCCCCGTAGCTCAGCTGGATAGAGCGGCCCCCTCCTAAGGGGCAGGTCAGAGGTTCGAATCCTCTCGGGGTCGCCATTTCTCAATATTATGCTGCGGTAGTGCTTTGAAATTCGTTATTAAGTCAAGAAACAAGGGTGTCTTGTCTTTGAGCATAGATCAATATCAGCCTGCTGCTCCTACCATGTTCAGCCACAGAAACTCTCCTGATTCATGCCGCAGACCCTTTTCACCGGGGTCGAGGTCAAAAAGCAATTGCAGGTAATTTCGGGACTATCAAAACAATGGAAAGGTCGGGAGGACTTCCAATCTCTTAACGATTTCCAACACTTCAGATAGCGGTATGAAGGCAAGGAAAACCAAGGCATCAAACATATTGGCCCGTAGTTCACCGATCGAAAATGTGGATGTCTTTTCCGTTTCGAACAAGGAAAAGTTTGGAATGATCCGAGGGACTCTGGCGGCATATTCATCGTAATCGCTGCCGTATGTTGTACGCAGAAACTGTTCTTCTTGTTCTGCGGTCGAATTAAGAATTAGAAATGTAACGCCAGCCAGCAATACCGTAAGAACAATGCTGCCCATCATCAGGCCAAAGCCTACTGTCCCGATTGTCGAAAACAGATACAAAGGGTGGCGGGCGATAGAATACGGTCCATCTTGGAATACCAAATTGCTCTTGCGGCCACCAATATAAATAATTGCCCAAAACCGCCCTAAGACCGCAGTAATGATCAGAAACAATCCTATCATGTCTACGGTCTCTGAAATCCAGTTTCCGGTGTCCCAAACCGACTTGGAGAATAGTAACAACGGCACAGCAATCACGAAAGACAATCTCAAAAGATTTATCCGGTGTGTGCCCACAAATTTACCAATTGCACTTTGTTCCACGGTCATTCTCCAAATTTTTGTGTTGGATACACAGTAACTTTCAATCAATCAATGAAATTTGAGCAGGAAAGTCCGGTTATGCTCCTAACTAGGCGCCATTGCGCTGGGTATGCGTCGATTGGAGCGGTCGTATTTATGTTTCTGGGTGTCAAACTCGGCCACCATCATTTGATCGTTGGCCGGGCGATGGTTTCGTGTTTATGCGGCCTGAACGCTGTTAACATCTAGGGCATCAATCGCGTCTTCGGCAGATTTCATCGCCGCATCAGGGTCCATCGCAAGGCCTGTGGCCGACACGTATGTAACATCGGTAATCCCGACGAAACCCAGAACCTGCGTCAGATACGTGGTTGCGTGATCCATCGGAGAGCCAACCGGCACGCCGCCGGACGCGACGGTTACAATAGCGCGCTTGCCTTGCAACAATCCCTCAGGACCGGTTTCCGTGTAGTGAAATGTTTCGCCAGCCCGACAGATTAGATCAATCCAGGATTTCAGCGCTGCGGGCATTCCAAAGTTATAAATCGGCATACCAATAACCAAAACGTCGGCGATACGTAGTTCACCAATCAGTTGGTCGGACAACTCAAGCAAGGCGGCCTGATCATCGTTTCGCTCATCCTTCGGGGTGAAATTGCTTCCGATCCAGCCCTCGCTAACAATAGGTAGTCCGGCGGCAACGTCGCGCTCTACCACGGATGTTTCGGACGTGCTGGTGATCCGCGCGATCAAACGCTCGGTCAGTTGGCGTGATACCGATCCGTTCTGACGCGCAGAGCTTTCGATTTTTAGAATGTTCAAAGTAGTCATGATTATCTCCGGGTTATGTTTATGTGTTTTCGATATAGATAGAAAATTATTGAACATAAGGCGAATTTGTGCACAAGATATGTGCATGAACGCACATCACAACACATTGACCAATTGGAGCGAAATACGCACGGCATATCATGTCGCGCGCCTTGGAACGCTAAGCGCGGCTGCGAACGTTTTGGGTGTGCACCATGCCACCGTCATTCGTCATATAGATACGCTCGAGGCGCAACTGGAATGTAAGTTGTTTCACCGTCACCCACGCGGATACGTCCCAACGGAAGCAGGGCGGGATTTGATGCAGGTCTCGGCGGCTACAGAAGATCAATTCGCGCAATTGGCAGGCCGCCTACGCGGAAAAAGTGCCACCGTCAGCGGAGATTTGGTCGTAACGATCCTCAGCGGACTGTCGCCGCTATTCACGCCGATGTTTGTCGAGTTCCAGCAACGCCACCCTGATATCCGTATATCGTTAATTGAAGATGAACGGCGTTTGAAATTGGAATACGGCGAAGCGCATGTTGCCCTGCGTGCGGGGCGAAAACCGCAAGAACCCGACAATGTTGCGCAACCTTTATACAGTCTGCCGATGTCTTTGTTCGCTCATAAAAGTTATGTCGAAAAGCACGGCCCGATTCTGGATGAAGAAGACATCAAGAACCACTTGTTTGTTGTGAACGACACAATCAGAAATGGCGCGCCGTTCACTGAATGGGTCCAACGGCATATCAAACCCGAGATGATAGCGTTTAAATCAACGCGGATGCGTAGCATGGCAGATGCTATCACCGCGGGCGCAGGTATCGGTTTCCTAACGGATTGGGAGGGGGAAAACACCGAAGATCTTGTGCGGGTATTTCCAGCGTGTTCGGATTGGAACACCATAATCTGGCTGGTTACCCATGTGGATCTGCACAGAACAGCCAAAGTTCAGGCCTTTTTGAAGTTCCTGAAAGAAAAATTTGCTGACGAGCTTTAAGTCTCCTATAGCGAGTCACAATCTTGGCACTCATCAGAAAGTCATACACAAATGGCCATACCCGATTTCAGCTTCGAAGAAGCCTGCGACAAAACTCCGGTCTGCGGGATTGATGAGGCAGGCCGTGGGCCGTGGGCGGGGCCAGTGGTTGCCAGCGCGGTAATCCTAAACTCCGCGGATATCCCAGTTGGTCTGAACGACTCCAAAAAGCTGACGGCCAAACGGCGGGATGCGCTGTTTGATATGATTAACGAGGTTGCGCAAGTTGGCGTCGGCATAGCTACTGTTCAGGAGATTGATGATATCAATATCCTGCAAGCAACATTCCTCGCCATGCGCCGGGCGGTGGAGGCACTACCGCAACCGCCCGCTTACGCCCTGATTGACGGTAACAAGATTCCACCTCACCTGATTTGTGATGCAGAGGCGATTGTGAAAGGCGATGGGCGGTCTGTATCCATCGCGGCGGCCTCGATCATCGCGAAAGTGACACGTGACCGCATAATGGTGACATTAGCGCAACAGTTTCCGGGCTATGGTTGGGAACGAAACGCTGGTTATGGGGTGAAAGCCCATCAAGAGGGCCTAAACCAACTTGGGGTCACCCCACACCATAGAGTCAGCTTCAAACCTATACACAAGATGTTGTATCAAGGTAATTAATTAAGTCATTGATTCAAAAAGAAATTGACGGCGAATCACTTTTGAATCATCTTGGACGTAACAAAAAAACATATAAAAATACGTCCGAGGCAGACAAATGAATATACAACACGAGACAGAGGCGCGTAGCGCGCTTCCGCTAGATCAGATCGTTGCAGGCGACTGCATTGATGTCATGAACAGCCTTCCTGAAGGCTCAGTAGACCTGATTTTCGCGGACCCCCCGTACAACCTTCAACTCAAGGGTCAGCTACACCGTCCGGATAATTCCAAGGTCGATGCATGCGACGACGAGTGGGACCAATTCGCCAGTTTTGCCGCTTATGATAAGTTTTCCCGCGAATGGCTAAAGGCTGCGCGCCGTATTCTGAAGCCAAACGGTGCGATCTGGGTGATCGGCTCCTACCACAATATTTATCGCGTTGGCACAGCACTGCAAGACGCGGGATTCTGGATTTTGAACGACGTTATCTGGCGCAAATCCAACCCAATGCCGAACTTTCGTGGCAAACGCCTGACCAATGCCCATGAAACGATGATTTGGGCCGGTAAATCCGATGCCTCCAAATATACGTTCAACTACGAGGCTTTGAAGGAACTCAACGAAGGCATTCAAATGCGTAGCGATTGGGTTCTACCAATTTGCAATGGCAACGAGCGTCTGAAAAACGACGAAGGCCAGAAGGCGCATCCAACCCAAAAACCTGAATCCTTGCTGCACCGTGTTTTGGTCGGCAGCACTTCACCGGGCGATGTTGTTCTCGATCCATTCTTTGGGACAGGTACAACGGGTGCTGTTGCGAAAAAACTCGGTCGCCATTTCATTGGGATTGAGCGCGAAGAAGCCTACCGTAAAGTTGCGCAAAAACGTATCGACAATACGCGTCGCTACGACCGCACTTCGCTCGAAGTCACCCGCTCCAAACGGGCTGAACCACGTGTACCTTTTGGCCAGCTGGTCGAACGCGGTATGTTGTTACCAGGTGAGCAACTAAAATCGCTTAACGGCCGCCACAGCGCCAAAATTCGTGCAGATGGCACACTGGTCGCACGTGATACTCGTGGGTCCATCCACCAAGTCGGCGCCGCGCTGGAAGGCGCGCCAAGCTGTAATGGTTGGACATATTGGAGCTTTAAGCGCGAGGGCAAGCAAGTGCCCATCGACGTGCTACGCCAACAAATTCGCGCCGAAATGCGCGACTGATACAAAGTTTACCGCCTGATGTCCGTAGGGACATAACACCTTACCCTGCCATTCGTGGCGGGGTTTTTTTGTGCATATGGCCTTAAGTGAACCCGCAAACTTTCGGATTTATTTGTTCGTAAATACCCTGTAGCGTCCTTTCGAAATCAATCTGTTAATGGAGCATCCCATGTCTGGAAAATACGAAACCCGCCTTGCCGAAATTGGTATTGAACTGCCAAATCCCTCGACGCCTGCTGCCAACTATGTGCCGTTCGTGCAGGTTGGCGATTTGGTTTACATCTCCGGTCAAATCTCCATGGATGCGAACGGCTTGGTCAAAGGCAAGCTCGGCGACGGGTTTTCGCTGGATGATGCATACGCCGCGGCTCGTCTTTGCGGGATCAATCTGATTGCACAGGTTCGTGCGGCTTGTGATGGTGACCTCGACCGATTGGTGCGGGTTATCAAGTTGAACGGCTTCGTTAACGCCACGCAAGATTTCACGGACCATCCCAAAGTCGTTAACGGTACGTCCGATCTGATGGTTGAAGTGTTCGGCGATCAGGGTCGCCACGCGCGTGCGGCCGTGGGTTCGTCGTCGCTACCCCTTGGTGTGGCGGTCGAAGTCGAAGGTATCTTCCAGATTGCCTAGCCTGCTACCAAGTTTGCTGGCTGAACCGATTGTCCATCGTGGTATGCACGATGTGGCAAACGGGGTGCAAGAAAACTCGCGCCCTTCGTTCGAGGCGGCGATTAAAGGTGGTTACGGGATCGAGCTTGACCTTCAGATGTCTTCTGACGGTCAGCCGATGGTGTTTCACGATTACATGCTGGATCGCTTAACGTCCGACTCCGGTCCGGTTCACATGCGTACCGCGGCAGAAATCAGGCAGATCAGGCTGCACATCGGCAACGACCCGATAATGGATTTACCGGAGCTTCTGGAACTGGTGAACGGCCAAGTGCCACTGTTGATCGAGCTGAAAGACCAAGACGGGGCGCTTGGCCCGAATGTTGGTCGGCTGGAACTTCGTGTCGCCGAAATCATGGCCAAATACACGGGCGATGCGGCGCTGATGTCGTTCAATCCGCATTCTATGGCGCTGATGTCAAAGATTGCACCAAACATTCCACGCGGCCTGACGACCTGTGATTTCAACGCCAAGTTCTGGCCGATGCTGTCTCGTAAGCGCGCGGAAGAGCTGGCGCAAATCCCGGATTTTGATCGAACTGATGCCTGCTTCATTTCCCACGATCACCGTTTACTTGATGCGGCACCGGTATCCGCGATTAAAGATCGCGGAATCCCGCTTCTGTGTTGGACCGTCCGAAGTCCAGATCAGGAAATAAAAGCGCGTCGCATAGCTGACAACATCACGTTTGAAGGGTATATACCCGCAAAACGCTCACAACCCGAGGACGCAAATGTCTGATTTAGTTAACGCTGGCGAAGGCCGCCTTGCCCACGCCCCGAGCGGTCACGGCCCGATAGCCCGCGCAAAGGTCGGGGTTCTTTTGGTGAATCTCGGTACACCGGACGGAACCGATTATTGGTCTATGCGCCGATATTTAAGTGAATTTCTGTCCGATAAACGTGTGATTGATGCGCCAACATGGAAGTGGCAACCGATATTGCAGGGAATAATACTAACCTTGCGACCCTCAAAATCCGGCGAGGCGTATCGCAGCATCTGGAACAACGAACTGGACGAAAGCCCGCTGTTAACCATTACCCGCGCACAGACCGAAAAGATTGATGCCGCGTTAACGGCGAAATACGGCGACAATATCGCGGTGGATTTCTGTATGCGTTACGGCAATCCGTCAACTGACTCCGCGATACGCCGATTGCAAGAACAGGGCTGCGAGAAGATCGTTTTCTTCCCGCTTTACCCGCAATACGCAGCCCCCACGACGGCCACCGCAAATGACCACGCCTTTCGCACGCTGATGAAGATGAAATGGCAACCCTCCATTCGAACTGTGCCGGCATATTTCGACAACCCGGCCTATATATCAGTGTTGGCCAATTCCATCCGGGAGGGTTACGCAAAGCTGGACACCAAACCGGACCATCTGGTCGTGTCCTACCACGGTGTCCCGGAGCGCTACCTTCTGGAGGGTGATCCATATTACTGCCAATGCATAAAAACGACCCGTTTATTGGCGGAGGCATTGGGTTGGGATGACGGCCACATCCTCACAGCGTTCCAGTCAAAATTCGGCCCAACGAAATGGGTTGGACCAGCAGCCGTCGAAGAAGTCGCACGGCTGGCTAACGCTGGGAAAACCAACCTCGCCATAGTAGCCCCCGCATTTTCCGCCGACTGCGTCGAAACGCTGGAAGAAATCAACGAGGAGATCCGCGAAAGCTTTGAAGAAGCCGGTGGAGAAACCTTCACCTATATCCCGTGCCTCAATGATCGGGACGACCACATCGGTGTCCTTCTGGGTATCATCGAAAACGAACTACAGGGGTGGGTGTAATGAAGTTTTTCATACTGATAGTTTTGGTTCTTGCTGGCGGGTATATGTTCCCGCAGGTTTACGAGGAAGTAGATGGCCCCTGTCAGGCTTTGGAGAAAAAGCTGGTGCGGGATAATACCGAAAACGGACTTGAAAACTCGGTCATTTCTAACCTCGCGCTATCAATCAGCAACGGTGATTTGGGTGAACGGATTGCGGACGACAAGTTTCCTAACCTGCCGACGCGCTTGGGATGTTTAGCCACCTACTACGATATCCCCGAGGATTTGGCTTAACGTCAGGTAACCAGTAATTTCGCGGTCATTTTGTCTATATCGCCACCGACAGATTCCAGCAAAGCCCCGATTTCGATACGTTCTGTCGAGATCAGCGATATACCTTCGATGATCAGGTCGAACATTTTGGGGCGGCCATTCACTTCGATAACCCACCAATCCAGATCGTAGTCCGACCTGTTTGCCGCATCAACGAAGCTCTTTACAATCACACCCTTGCTGCCGGCATCCCTGCTGCTGATCACGCTAATTTTGGCGCCTGCAAAATCTCGGAACTGGCGGCCATACTTGCGGGATATATACCCCTGAAAAGCCCGGATATAAGCTGCCAACTGGCTGCTGGAGGCCATTCGTCCAGGTGCGCCCAATGCGGTTTTCGCAATCAGGGACACTTCGCTGTTTTTGCTAAAGAACGCCTCAAAATCAACCAACATCCGAGCTTCTGGTTTGCCGGAATTGATGATTTCGTGCACATCCGCCACGACCTTATTGATGAAATTAACGGCAGTATCTTCCGTTAACGCAATCGCGAATGTCGGGAGGGCCGCACTTAGCATAAGGCCACCAGCACCGGCTAAAACGGCGCGACGTGGCAGTGTGGGGGTTTTAGTAATCGAACGCAAAGGGGTCCTCCAAATCTTCAATAACCAGTTCCGTACCAAGGTTGTGCCGCATGTTTTGCAGATAGGAAATTCGCTGCGAGGCATAACTGTCTGTTGATTCATATAGTAATAGATTGACCAAATCGGAATAGGTGAGCCGATCTCCGACCAGATCCACGCCTTTTAGAAGGAACAAATACTCACGTTCGGGCGAAGGAATATAATGGCGCAGCGGGTCAATCGCGAAATCTACAACCATGCCCACGGTACCTCGTACGGTACTGCCACCGATTAACGGAAGTTCCACGTATGGGCCTTCGGCGGCACCGTAGAATTGGAGCGTTTCACCAAAATTGGTAGGGGCTTCGAACAAACCGACTTCAGAGGCGGGATCGAACAAGCCTGCAATTCCCAACGTAGAGTTCAGCGCAAAACGTGTTGCTGTTTGCAATGCGTCCGCGATATCACCTTGCAAAATATGGTTAATAGTTTGCCCCGGCAGCGCCAGATTATTGGCGCTGTTGTCTACTGCATCGCGCACGCCTTTAGGCACAACCGCCCCATAGGTGGCGGCCGCAGGGGCCAATGCGATAGCATCCATCGCTTTGTTGAATTCATGTATCTGGCGGTTGGTTTCTTCAAACGGGTCGTTGATGTGCTCGGCAGGCACAGGCCCGCTCGCACATGCTGTCAGAAAAGACAGCAATACCAGAACACTACCACCGCGAAAAATAGTCATAACCATAATAACCTTTTAACAAAACCATGGCGCGACCACAAATACGGGCGGCGTAGAATCGCCGCTTTTAGTGCGCCTCAGCCCAGTTTGCACCCTGACCCGCATCAACCACAAGTGGAACATCAAGCTTTATTGCCGGTAGGCTGGCTTGTTCCATGGTGTTTTTCACGATCGCGGTGGTTTCCTCCACTGCATCTGCGGCAACTTCAAAGATCAGTTCGTCGTGGACTTGCAGCAGCATTTTGGCAGGCAGGTGTGAAATCGCATCCGGCACACGGATCATCGCGCGGCGAATAACATCGGCTGCTGTTCCTTGGATCGGCGCGTTGATGGCTGCGCGTTTGGCGAAGCCCGCGTGTGGCCCCTTGGCACTGATCTCTGGCGTATGAATGCGCCGTCCGAACAGCGTTTCGACGTAGTTATTTGCTTTGGCAAAAGCCACGGTGTCGTCCATATAGGTTCGAATCCCGGGGAACCGCTCGAAATACGTATCAATGAATTTTTGCGCGTCGGCACGTGGAATGCGTAGATTTCGGGCCAAGCCAAAACCGGAAATCCCGTAGATCACCCCGAAGTTGATCGCCTTGGCTTGGCGGCGGATTGACGGGTCCATTCCCTCGATCGGAACGCCGAACATCTCGGAGGCCGTCATCGCGTGGATGTCTTTCCCCTCAAAAAACGCCTGCTTCAGGCTGTCGAACTTGGCGATATGGGCCAAAATCCGTAACTCGATCTGACTGTAGTCCAACGACACCAGTACATTACCCTCATCCGCCACGAATGCCTCGCGAATACGGCGGCCTTCGTCGGTTCTGACCGGAATGTTTTGCAAGTTCGGGTCGGTCGAGGCCAACCTACCAGTGGTTGCCCCCGAAATTACGTAAGACGTGTGCACGCGCCCCGTATCAGGATTGATATGTGCCTGCAAAGCGTCCGTGTAAGTGCTTTTCAGCTTGGCCATTTGTCGCCAATCCAACACACGTGCAGGCAATTCATGCCCCTCGGCGGCCAAATCTTCCAAGACGTCAGCCCCCGTTGCATACGCACCGGTTTTACCCTTTTTGCCGCCCTCAATTCCCATCTGGTCGAATAGGATTTCGCCAAGCTGCTTGGGGGAGGCGACGTTAAACTTGCCACCCGCCAGCCCATAAATCTCGTCCTCAAGACCTGCCATTTTCTGCGCGAAATTGTTGGACATGCGGGAAAGGTGGTCACGGTCAACCTTGATGCCCGTCATTTCCATCTTTGCCAGAACGGGAATCAACGGACGTTCCATCGTTTCGTAAACGCTGGTCAAACCGTCCACCGCCAACCGAGGCTTCAGCAATTTCCACAGCCGCAGCGTGATATCCGCATCTTCGGCGGCGTAAGGCGCGGCATCGTCGATTGGCACTTTGTCAAAGGTGATCGCGGATTTTCCGGTGCCAAGCAGGGTCTTGATAGGGATTGGCGTGTGATTCAAATACCGTTCTGACAGCGCATCCATCCCATGCCGATGCAATCCGCCGTTTAGCGCATATGACAGCAACATGGTGTCGTCAATCGGGGCAATGGTGATGTCGTTACGGGCGAAAATTTTGGCGTCGTACTTCATATTTTGCCCGATTTTCAGGATCGACGGGTCCTCTAGCATCGGTTTCAATATCTTCAAGGCCAGCGCTTTGTCCATCTGCCCTTCCGCAAGATCAGCACCACCAAACAGGTCATCGACCCCGTTCACATGCGCCAACGGGATATAACAGGCAGAGCCAACCTCTACCGACAGGCAGACCCCCACCAGATCAACGATCATCTCGTTCAAGCCGGTGGTTTCGGTGTCCACCGCAACCCAGCCACGGGCATAGGCGGCATCAATCCACAATTGCAAAGCAGCAGCATCGCGCACGGTTTCATATTTGGAATGATCGACTGGCGCTGTCAGGGCTGCGGTATCAACGCCGCTGTCAACGTCAGGTGTGACCTCTTCAATCACAGGGGCCTCAACCCCCAATTTAGCGGCCATACGCGTCGTCAGCGTACGGAATTCCATGGAGGCGATGAATGCCAGAATATCCTCTGGCACAGGGTCGCGTACCTCGAATTCGTCGATGCTCTCAATAACAGGCGTGTCGGTTTTTAGCGTCACCAATTCGCGTGACATGCGAATTTGATCAGCCTTCTCGATCAAAGTTTGGCGGCGTTTGGGCTGTTTGATTTCTTCGGCGTTGGCCAACAGGTTATCAAGGTCGCCATATTCCTGAATCAACAGCGCGGCGATTTTCACACCAATTCCGGGCGCGCCGGGAATGTTATCGACGGAATCGCCAGCCAGTGATTGCACGTCAATCACGCGCTCAGGCCCAACGCCGAATTTTTCCTCGACCTCTTCAATGCCGATGCGACGGTTCTTCATCGCGTCCAGCATTTCCACACCGCCGCCGACCAGTTGCATCAAGTCTTTGTCGGAACTGATAATCGTTACACGACCACCAGCCTCGCGCGCTTGCACGGCATAAGTGGCGATGATGTCATCGGCCTCGTACCCTTCCATCTCGATACACGGCAGATTGAAGGCGCGAGTTGCATCGCGGATCAACGGGAACTGCGGCACTAGATCTTCGGGCGCAGGTGGGCGGTTGGCTTTGTAGTCGTCGTAAATCGCAGACCGGAACGTCTTGCCCTTATGGTCGAAAATCACCGCCACGTGCGTCGGCGCATCTGGGCCGTGGTTATCCTCGACCATCTTGTAGATCATATTGCAAAAGCCCGCGACCGCGCCCACTGGCAGGCCGTCAGACTTGCGCGTCAATGGCGGCAAGGCGTGAAAAGCGCGAAAAATGAATCCCGAGCCGTCAATAAGATGCAGATGGTGCCCCTTGCCGAATGCCATATCAGGACTTCAGAACAAATTTTTTGTCACAGTACGGGCACTCAACGTACCCCGCTTCGGCTGGAATCTGCAGCCAAACGCGCGGGTGTTCACCGCCACCATCGCAAGGAATGCTGGATTTGGTGACTTCTTCGGTTTCAGTAACTTCGTTAGACATCGTTGTCTCCTGTTTAGATTATGCGGGCTGAATCATACGGCCAAGACGGCGGCCGGCGATAATATGCATGTGCATGTGCGGCACGTCTTGAACGCCGTCATGTCCGGCGTTTGTGATTAAGCGATATCCATTGCCACCACTTGCGGGTGTGGCCTTGATAGCATGTGAAATCGCCCCGATTACGCGGGTGAAATCGACGACTTCGGCATCCGTGGCTTCGGCGGCGAAATGGTCGTAATTCACATAGAAACCCTTCGGGATAACCAGAATATGGTCGGGTGCGGCTGGATTGATATCGTGGAACGCCAGCGTGTAATCCGTTTCCATCACCGTATTGTTCGGGATTTCACGCCGAAGGATTTTGGCAAAGATGTTTTGATCGTCGTATTCATAAGGCATGTTGGCCTCCGTTATTCAAAAGACAAAGACTGTGCGATTTTCTCGGCGCGAGGGGTCGAAACTTTCATGAAACTGGCCAAAGCCACCCCGTTTGCCTCTTCGCTTGCTGTTTCGTTAATCATGTATAGCGCAGGTAGCCCCATTTCTTGCAAACTATCCTGATCTGCGCGAATATTATTATGAAGTGCGGAGGTCAAAGACCCGCTCATCTCCGCGCTGATATTACTGTCCGCCAAGCCGATGCGTTGGGCATGGCCAGCAAGGTAGGTGTCGTCAAAGCTGCACTGCACATCTAAAACCCGCATTTGGCACCGATCATCGGCAAAATCGGTGATCGTTTCCAGATTGCTTGGGTCTAGGCAGATGGTCAAACTGTCGGTTTCGAGCCGCTCGAACAACAGTTTCAGGAATGCGCGACGATGGCGGTTTCGTTTAACGCGCGTATCTTCCAGATGCCCCAAATCGGGCAGGTTAATACCGGATTCGTCGAATATGTAACCAAGCGACTGGATGTTACTGGCTTTCGCAACCGCCTCGGCCACTTGTTTTCCGACGTGCCATTTTTTGCACAACACGATCTGCAAGGTGTTTTGCCGCCCGATACGGCTGCCACGTTCCCAAAAGCGTTCTCCATAGCGATGGCCAGTGCGCCCGCGTGCGTTAAGATATGTGATCAGTCGTTTCCCGTCCGGCCCCGTATGCGCAGAGCTGCCACCGCGAAACTCGTCCGCCAGCGCCGTTTTCAAACCAGTCGCCTGCGGCGAGATTTTGCGGGCAAACAAGTAGTTTTGCGACAACAGGAAATCTAGGTGATCCCCGTAAAATACCGTCGGTATGCCGTAATCCGAAAATGACAGAAACGTCAGCGTTCTGGATTCAACTTCTGAACTGGCAACCAGATGCATCACCAAGGTTTGGAAAAACGTCTCGTCAGGGATCCATGTTGTTTTGAAGAACCGCGGAATATCTGGGCGCTCAGTCAGAAATTTCAACAACTTCGATATGGTCGAGCGCCGCAAGCACCACCACTGCGAGCCGATCATGATCTGCAAGCCTTCGGGCAAATCCCGCGCCAAACCAAGGGCACGCTGGGTTTTGACGGATGCGTAAAACAACCCCTTGTTAGCGCGTTCGTTAAACCAGTGGCGGTAAATCAGACGCTCTTCCTTAAGGCCGACCTTGATCCAGTCGCTTTCGAAATAGTCATGATGCTCGATGTAATCCTTGCCGCTGTCGTCCAGAAACCAGTGCATATGTTTAATCGGCTTGATCGGCATGCAATCACCACTAAGCATATAAAAATGTGTGGCCTCCGGGAATTTCTGGTGTCCCAATCGCAATGCATTAAGCGTGCCTTGCACCAACGACCATTCCCCCCAACCGCATTTCACACGGGGTGCGAAGCAGACGTTTGGGTTGTCCTTCAAAGCATCTTTCAGGATCGTAAAGCCCGCGTGGCTTCCGCCTCCGTCGAAATGAATCGACACATAGTCGCCACTGTCGGAAAGCATCTCGGCTTGCTCGACAATCAAATCGGGATTCTTGTGACACAAAAGAAGGAAACAGATTTTTGCCATGAGGCCTTTCCAGAGATATAGCCGCGAACAATAATGTAGATCATCGCGTTATTGAAGGCGGGACATGCGAATTGACCAATATATTTCCACCTGCTCAACGGTCTATTGCACCGAAAGGTTGTGCGGGCTACAAAACCCCGATGTATTAAGGAGATTTCCATGGGCTTTCCTGGCACCTGGATGACCGAGAGTGAATCGGTTGTTTATCGAGTAGTTCCCAAGTGCGCCTGTTCGACGATCGGGCAGATAATGTATCACGGGGACCACGGCGCGTATTTTGACGGGGACATCCACGACGCAACATCTGGTATTCACAAATGGGGGATCGAGGAAAGCAAACCCTTGATACAAAAACGTGTGACCGAGCAGAAAACCTACGCATTCACCTGCGTTCGCAACCCCTATTCACGGGTGCTATCGGCATATTTCGACAAGATCGCCGGCATTCAACGTAACGGAAAACGGTATCGCGGGAACCTCGTGCCGATGTTGGTGCGCAAGTACGGTGTGGATGTGGAGGGCGACTTCGACCAGATCGCGTCCTTCCGACGGTTCCTGTTGTTCGTGCGCGACACCATCAAATTCCGCAAACCTATGGATCCGGATATCCACTGGTCGGCGATGTCGGGGCATATCTCCACATTCATCGCCAACGGGGGCCGCTTTAACCGGATCATTTCGACCGAGGGTTTCGGCGATGGCATGGGCAAGGTCTTGTCCGAGATTGAGCAGAAACACCCTGTCGACTTAGCTTCCATGCCCCGCTTTAACGAAAGTGAAGGTCACGGTCCCAAACGTGCCTTTCCGGTGGAGGATTACTTCGACGACCTATCCCAGCATCTGATGTTCGAGATATATCAGCGCGATTTCCGCCTGTTTAAATACGACCGTGAGCCGGGGCGTGAGGGGCCGAAGAAAGAAATTGATCTCGATGAGGTTCATGCGAAGTTGAGTGGGCGATAGGGGGCGCTCCCGCCCTGTTCGGTTGGGCCGTGCCTCGCTTCGCTCGGGGGAGTATTTTTGCAAAAGAGAAATGGTTTGGGAATTTTCAGAGTTTGTTAACCAAGTTTGCGTATAAGTGGCCTTGCTGGACAGGACTTAAAACGTTCAAACGGGGAATATCGCGTCGGGCAATGAAGATTTAACCATAGGCTATCCGCTCGACTTGGATCGTCTTGATGGCAAAAGGCGACACCATTGTTCGGTGTTGGGCAGACGGCGCGATAACCTCGATACCTACGACCAATCCTCCCCGATTAGGTCAGACCCGGTTCTTCAGCGGAACCTCCCGAGAATGTTGGTGATTTAGGCGCGAGGGGACTCGGACGTCTTATTTTTTGTGGGTGACTTATCCTTTGGCGGTAGTAGTAGGGCCTGGAACCGACCGAAAATTGACTGGACGCCCTCCTATAGCTAGGGTTCACGATGTATTGAGTGAAATATGGGGGAAGCCAGCATGGTAAACAGTAGGCAATTGATTTCAAACGGAAATCCGATGGAGGAAATTGTCGGGTTCAGTCGTGCCGTTCGAGTTGGCAATATTATTGCGGTTGGCGGAACTGCGCCGGTTGACCAAGACGGTAAGACCGTGGGTGTCGGCGATGTCTTTCTTCAAACGAAGCAGTGTTTCAAGATTATAAAAGCGGCCTTGGAAGAAGCCGGATCAGGGTTGCAGGACATTGTGCGTACGCGTGTGATTTTGGCAAACATCGACGACTGGAAGCAAGCTATCGAAGCACGGAAAGAATACTGTCTGGAATCACGCCCAGTAGATACCATCATGGCAATTGATCGATTCGTGAACCCGGAGTGGTTGGTCGAAATCGAGGTGGACGCGGTCGTCGCCGATTAATGGCGCCTATTCGCGGTATGGGTTCAGGTTAGAGCGCGGTACAGCGAACCCTACGCCCGCTTAACCCCAATCGACGCCACACCCAAAACCTCAAGCACCTTCGCTTCGATTTCCGGCGCGTTCATGCCCGCAGCTTCATACATTTTCGCAGGCGAATTATGATCGATAAACGTGTCAGGGAACACCATCGAGCGGAATTTCAGTCCCTCGTCGAACACCCCTTCATCCGACAACAATTGTGCCACGTGGCTGCCGAAACCGCCGACTGCGCCCTCCTCGATTGTGATCAGCGCTTCGTGGTTGGCGGCTAGATCGAGGATCATGCCGCGGTCTAGTGGTTTGGCGAAACGAGCGTCAGCGATGGTGGGTGTGATGCCTTTGGCTTTCAATGCCTCGGCGGCTTTTTGCACTTCTGACAGGCGTGCCCCGAAGGACAAGATCGCGATGCGTTCGCCCTTTGCCACAATCCGGCCTTTGCCGATTTCGAGGGGAACGCCAACCTCTGGCAATTCCACACCAACCCCCTCGCCACGCGGGAAGCGGAACGCGCTGGGGCGGCCGTTGATGGAGGCGGCGGTGGCGACCATATGCACCAGTTCCGCCTCGTCAGCGGCGGCCATGACCACGAAATCCGGTAAGTTGGCAAGATAGGCAATGTCGAAACTGCCAGCGTGGGTTGGGCCGTCGGCGCCAACCAATCCTGCGCGGTCAATTGCAAAACGCACGGGTAGGCGTTGAACAGCAACGTCGTGGACGATCTGATCGTAGCCGCGTTGCAGGAAAGTCGAATAAATTGCCACGAATGGTTTCATGCCAGCGGCGGCCAACCCTGCGGCGAATGTCACACCGTGTTGTTCTGCAATCCCAACGTCAAAACAGCGCGAGGGGAAGCGTTCTGCGAATAAATCCAGCCCCGTGCCATCCGGCATCGCCGCAGTGATAGCGACAACTTTGGTGTCGGCCTCGGCTTGTTTGATCAGGCTTTCAGCGAAAACTTTGGTGTAACTGGGCGCGTTGGAGGGTGACTTGTGCTGCTCCCCCGTTACAACGTCAAACTTTCCGCGCGCATGGCCGCGATCAGCGCTATGTTCGGCGTGGCGGTATCCCTTACCCTTTTTTGTGATCGCGTGGATCAGGATTGGCCCGTCCGCGCGATCTTTGACCGTGCGCAGGACGGACAAAAGTTGTTCCATATCGTGGCCATCTATCGGCCCGACGTACGAAAATCCCAACTCTTCGAACAACGTCCCGCCAACAGTCATGGATTTCACCATTTCCTTGGCACGACGCGCCCCTTCTTGCAAAGTCGACGGCAGCAGAGAAACCGCACCCTTGGCGGCAGCCTTAAGTTCTTGGAAACCATCTTCGGCATAAAGGCGTGACAGATACGTCGAAAGCGCGCCTACTGGTGGCGCAATCGACATTTCGTTGTCGTTCAGAACCACGATCAGGCGTTTGCCGAGGTGGCCAGCGTTGTTCAACGCCTCGAACGCCATGCCGCCCGACATTGACCCGTCACCGATGATTGCGATTGCATCGCCCAACCCGTGCTCCGGTGCGCCGCCCAGATCGCGGGCAACGGCAAAGCCAAGCGCTGTGGAGATTGACGTAGAACTATGCCCTGCGCCAAACGGATCGTATTCGCTTTCGGATCGTTTGGTGAAACCGGACAGCCCATCGCCCTTACGCAAGGTCCGCATACGGTCGCGGCGACCAGTCAGGATTTTGTGGGGGTAAGTCTGATGGCTAACATCCCAGATCAAGCGGTCTTTGGGTGTGTCAAACACGGCATGCAACGCGACCGTCAGTTCAACAACACCAAGACCCGCGCCCAGATGCCCGCCTGTTTCTGACACAATCGAAATGGTTTCCTCGCGCACTTCATCCGCAAGCTTCCGCAATTCGAAATCCGTCAGGGTTTTCATGTCGGAAGGCGTTTTCACGCGGTCAAGTATGGGTGTGTCGGGGCGCTCAGTCGTCACGGTTTTGATTCCCTTAATTTGCGCGCGTTATGGTATATCGGGCGGTCTGACGCAAGTTTTCTGCGGCGTCCCCATAGGGCGCCAGTGCCGTGCTTGCTTGTGCGACCAGATCGGCGGCACGGATTTTCGCACCCTCAAGCCCCAGTAGCGACACGAATGTGGCCTTTCCGGCCTCTTCATCTTTTCGCAGACGTTTTCCGGCAGCTTCGGCGTCACCCTCAACATCTAGGACGTCATCCTGTATCTGAAACGCCAATCCCAGCGCCTCTGCATAGGTGCGCAACGGTGTCGGGTCAGCCCCTGCCAGAATGGCCCCCGCTTCGGCGGACCAACGGATAAGCGCGCCTGTCTTCAACGCTTGTAGGGCGGTAATTTCTGCCAAGGTTAAGGGAACATCCGCTGTTTCGGCGGCAATATCCATCGCCTGCCCACCAACCATGCCGTTTACGCCGGATGCCGATGTCAAAGACGAGACCAGTTGCACAACCGCAGTGGCGTCGGCCGGAGCCTCTGTCAAATATTGAAACGCCTGCGTTTGTAGTGCATCGCCGACCAGCACTGCCGTGGCCTCGTCCCATTTGACATGCACGGTCGGTTTTCCGCGTCGCAAATCGTCGTCGTCCATACATGGCAGGTCGTCGTGGACCAGTGAATAGGCGTGCAGACACTCGATCGCCGCGGCCACAGGGTCCGCGATTTCAGCCGAAATTCCGTGCAAAGCCGCACTCTCCATCACCAAAAACGCCCGCAGACGTTTGCCGCCGTTCAGCACGGCATAGCGCATCCCCTCGGCGATTGCATTATCGGGGGTTGGCAGAGTTGCGTCTAGAAACCCTTCGACCCGTTTCGCGGCCAGACCAAGTGCTGTATTAAAGGCTGGTGTAGGCATCACGAAACCTCGACAGGTTCCGTTCCGGTGGCGTTACCGTTACCGTCTGTGGTGATTTTGGCAACTTTTTCCTCGGCGGATTTCAACTTGGCCTCGCAATGGGCCTTAAGTTCTGCGCCACGCTCGTAAAGGGCAATCGATTCTTCTAACGGAACCGAGCCGCTTTCAAGTTGTCCAACCACTGTTTCCAGCGTTCCCATCGCTTCTTCAAAGCTCATGTCGCTTACAGGTTTATCGCTCATTTTCCACGCTCCAACAGGACATTAACATGGGCGGCGCAGGACGCTGCCAATCCATCCAGATCATATCCCCCTTCGAGGGTGGATACCACCCTGCCGTCGCAGTGTTTGTCCGCCAAGTCATATAATTGGTGGGTGGCCCATGCGAAATCATCCTCCACCCAGTTCAAATTGGCGAGCGGATCGTTTTTATGGGCATCAAACCCAGCCGAGATCAGAATCAGTTCCGGCGCGAAAGCGTCAATCGTCGGGAGAACTTGTTCCTCCATCACTTTGCGAAACGCCATGCCATCGGTTTCAGGGTCAAGCGGGCAATTCAAAACATTCCCGTGCGCGCCCTTCTCGCTCGCCGCCCCTGTCCCCGGATAAAGCGGCATTTGGTGGGTGGAGGCGAACAGGATTCGAGCATCCTCCCACACCAAATCCTGCGTTCCGTTCCCGTGATGTACGTCGAAATCCATGATCGCCACGCGAGACAACCCGTGAACTTCCAGCGCATGTTTGGCGGCGATGGCCACATTCCCGAACAAACAAAACCCCATCGGCGTTTCGCGTTCAGCGTGGTGACCGGGTGGGCGCATGGCACAAAATGCGTTGGCAACCTTGCCGGTCAGCACCATATCGACGGCCTTAACAACCGCACCAACTCCGCGATAGGCGGCGGTAAGCGAGTCTTCGGACATAAAAGTATCCGGATCCAGTGCCCCGATGCCAGCGTGGGCAATCCGGTCAATGTGTGCCTGCGGATGTGCGCGAAGGATATGCGAGTCTTCGCCCATCGGGGCCGTAAGCCGCAGCAGGTCGAAATTTTGCAAGGCATCCGCAACCGCTTCCAGCCGCGCCACGCGTTCTGGGTGACCCTCGGGCGTTATGTGGTTCAGGCAATCGGGATGAGTGATAAGGGCTGTTGTCATAATCGGAAGCTTAGGCAAGACTGCCAGCAGCGGCAAGACCGTGTTGCGACGATAGGATAAGATATGCCCGAACTCCCCGAAGTTGAAACCGTCCGCCGTGGGCTAGAACCTGTGGTGATAGGGCAGCGGATCGCCCATGCGGGCATTCACCGCGAGGGCCTTCGCTGGCCGTTTCCCGACAACATGGCTGAACGGCTGGAAGGTCAGCGGGTTGACCAGCTGCGCCGTCGGGCGAAATATATTCTGGCAGATATGGACGGAGGCGAAAGCCTGATCATTCATCTCGGTATGTCTGGCCGTATGCTTATCTCGGATGGGGATGATCTGATCAAGCATGACCATGTGGTGCTGGATATGCAAAACGGCAAACGGATCACCTTTAATGACCCGCGACGCTTCGGAATGATGGACCTTTGCGCCACGGATCAGTTGGACGAACACCGGATGTTCAAAGGCATGGGGCCGGAACCGTTGGGTAATTCGTTCGATGCCGATTACCTGAGCGACCGGCTGAAAGGCCGAAAAATGCCGATCAAATCTGCGCTTCTGGATCAAAAAACCGTCGTTGGCCTTGGCAATATATATGTGTGCGAGGCGTTATGGCGCTCTGGAATTCCGCCGACGCAACAGGCGGGCGGGATAAAGCGCAAAAAAATGAGCCTTCTGGTGCCGACGATTCGCGATGTTTTGTCCGAAGCCATCGAATCTGGCGGCTCAAGCCTTAAAGATTTTCGTCAGGCGGATGGCGAGCTGGGATACTTCCAGCACAGTTTTGCCGTCTATGGACGTGAAGGGGAACCTTGCAAAACAGAGGGTTGCGATCAAAATATCGCGCGCATTGTGCAATCCGGGCGCTCCACCTTCTATTGCCCGAAGTGCCAAAAGTAGGCTTGATCCCCCTGTCGGCCATGTTACACACAGAACCTTCGGACCACTTCACCCAAGGAGCCGCACAATGGCTTATGAATGCATTCTGACCGAGATCGAAGACCACGTTGGTCTTGTGACACTCAACCGCCCTAAGGCGCTTAACGCGTTGAACGCGCAATTGTTGAGCGAGTTGGCTGATGCCCTGAAAGGCATGCAAGCCGACCACAACGTGCGCTGCATCATCATCACCGGATGCGAAAAAGCCTTCGCGGCAGGTGCGGACATTAAAGAAATGTCGACCAAGTCGTTCGTGGATGTCTTCACCGAAGACTTGTTCACCCCCGAAACCGAAGCGATCCTGAGTGTCCGCAAGCCCATTATTGCAGCCGTTTCCGGCTATGCGCTGGGCGGTGGGTGCGAATTGGCGATGATGTGTGATTTCATCATCTGTTCAGATACCGCAAAATTTGGCCAACCAGAGATCAACCTTGGTGTGGTCGCCGGCATTGGTGGCACACAACGTCTGACGCGGTTTGTGGGCAAGTCCAAGTCGATGGAAATGCACCTGACAGGCCGCATGATGGATTCCGCTGAAGCAGAGCGTTCGGGTCTTGTAAGCCGTGTCGTACCAGCCAAAGACCTGCTGGCAGATGCCAAAGCAACGGCCGTCAAAATCGCTGAAAAATCCATGGTTACAACTATGGTGGTCAAGGAAGCGGTGAACCGCGCCTATGAGACTACATTGAGCGAAGGGTTGCTTTTTGAACGTCGCGTTTTCAACTCGCTCTTTGCAACCAACGACCAATCCGAGGGCATGAACGCCTTCATGGAAAAGCGTGAACCGCAGTTCCGCGATAAATAACCCACAGGGGCGTTGACTCAGGCCGAATGCGGCTGTAGATGGACGCTTCATCATTCGAATCTCGAACGAACCGGAATTATACACATGGCAAATTCGCCCCAAGCTAAAAAACGTGCCCGTCAGATAGAGCGCCGCACAGCAGTTAACAAATCTCGCCGTACGCGTATCCGTGGCTTCCTGCGTAAAGTAGAAGAAGCAATCAGCGGTGGCGATCAGGCCGTTGCAGCCGACGCTTTGAAGGCGGCACAACCTGAAATCATGCGTGGCGTGACAAAAGGTATCTGGCACAAGAAAACAGCAAGCCGCAAAGTTTCGCGTTTGTCTGCACGTGTTAAGGCAATGTCTGCGTAAGCAGCTGACCTTTTTAGAAGTTTTGAGCGCGTCCCAATCGGGGCGCGTTTTGCTTTTTGGTCACACATAAAATTTTATCCACAGTTTTTGCAGATTCATCGTTTGTCCCTATTGAGCGAATCTCTCGACTTCGTTACCTTCACCTTACGCTTTGCGATTCCTACTGCTCGCTGCCTAAGCGTCGTCAAAATTGTCAAATTCTTGCGCGGATAACGCCTATTTCCGCACCGGTTTACCTTTGCCTTTTGACAATTTGAGCAGTTGGAAAGACTTGGTGCCATGGAATCTGCTCGGTTCTTTACAACTTATTTATTTTGACAGGCGCGATGCCTTTTCGCGCCCCTGGAGGTTATTTTCTGTGTCCGACGCTTTGAACTCTGCTGTTTTGGAAGCTACGCCACAGGAAGCCTGGGATGCCCTTAAATCAGATCCAACCAGCATAATGGTTGACGTTCGCACCATCGCAGAGTGGGATTATATCGGTCTGCCAGTGCTGGAATCGTTGGGCAAAGAAGTTCTAAAGGTCGAATGGATGGAATTTCCAGAGATGACCCGCAACGAGCATTTCGCTGAAGAGCTTTTGGCGCAATTGGGCTCTAAAGACCCCTCTGCAATCTATTTTATATGTCGTTCCGGTGTTCGCTCAAAGAATGCTGCGAAATGCTTGTTGTCCAAAATTGCGGGCAGCGACCGGAATATCAAATGTTATAATGTTCTCGAGGGATTCGAGGGCGATCATGATGAACATAAACATCGCGGAACGATTGGCGGCTGGAAAGTGCGCGGACTTCCGTGGTGCCAGCCGTAAAAATAATAATAACCGTGGCCGCCAAGAGCCGCGAAAAGTGAATGGGATAGTATGGAACAGGAATGTTGGGGTCGAATTCGTTCGGAGCTTCTTTCGTCATTGGGCAGAGATGCGTTCAAGAACTGGATTGACCCGCTGGAATTGCTGGAAGCTGGCGGCCGTGTGGCGCAGTTTTCCGTACCGACCAGCTTTATTGGTAACTGGGTTTCGCGCAACTACGGCGAGTCGATTTTGGGCATGTTGCAGGCCGAAGGCTTGAAGGTTGACCGTTTGGCGTTTCGCACAGTTTCCGCGGCGAAATCCGCACCGGAAGTTGCCAAAGTCGAAGCCAAAGCCGCCCCTGTTGTTGATCTGCCCGGCAGCCCGCTGGATACCCGTTTCACATTCGATAGTTTCGTTGTTGGCAAGCCGAACGAACTGGCCCACGCCGCCGCCCGTCGTGTAGCCGAGGGGGGGCAGGTTACGTTCAATCCACTGTTCCTTTATGGCGGCGTTGGCCTTGGTAAAACTCACCTGATGCACGCGATTGCATGGGAAACGCAGGCCTTACGCCCCGAGGCGCGGGTGCTGTATTTGTCGGCTGAACAATTCATGTACCGCTTCGTTCAAGCATTGCGATTTAAGGACATGCACAGCTTCAAGGAACAGTTCCGCTCGGTTGATGTTCTGATGGTAGACGACGTGCAGTTCATTGCTGGCAAGAACTCCACGCAAGACGAATTTTTCCACACTTTCAATGCGTTGGTTGACCAAGGTAAGCAAATCGTTATCTCTGCCGACCGTGCACCGGGCGAGATTGAGGGTCTAGAAGAACGCATCCGTTCACGCCTGCAGTGGGGGTTGGTTGTTGACCTGCACCCGACAGATTATGAATTGCGTTTAGGCATCCTGCAATCCAAGGCCGAGACGCAGTTGAAGACGATGCCGGACGTTCAGATGGATGCTGGCGTTCTGGAATTCCTCGCCCATCGGATTTCGTCGAATGTGCGGGTACTTGAGGGCGCTTTAACCCGCCTGTTCGCGTTTGCCTCGCTGGTTGGTCGTGAAATTAACCTCGATATGACGCAGGAATGTCTGGTGGATATTTTGCGGGCATCGGAACGCAAAGTTACCGTTGAGGAAATCATGCGGCAGGTGGCGGACCACTATAA